>JAZRLT010000108.1:0-6317 GCA_045646995.1 Eubacteriales bacterium
CTTTCCGCATAAATGCGTCATTCGCGAAACTCATCGGTATTATTTCCGAGGCGCATGTCCTCGGAAATAATGATATTTTTTATTGTAGGTACTGATTATGAAACAAAAATGGAAGGGCGGAGCGTGTCGCTTGCGCTCCCACTCAAAAAACAAGTTTTTGAGTGTTTTGGAGTTTCGGTCGCTCGCGCCTCTTTCCGCATAAATGCGTCATTCGCGAAACTCATCGGTATTATTTCCGAGGCGCATGTCCTCGGTAATAATGATATTTTTTATTGTAGGTACTGATTATGAAACAAAAATGGAAGGGCGGAGCGTTGTTGTCGCCCGTACCGGCGGTTCTCGTTTCTTGCGGGAACGTCGAAAACGCTAATTTAATAACGATAGGCTGGACGGGAATAGTTTGCACCCAACCGCCCAAGCTTTATATTTCGGTTCGCTCCGAGCGCCATTCTTACGGAATAATCAAGGAATCAGGCGAATTCTGCGTTAATCTGCCTACCTGCGATATAGTGCGCGCCGTTGATTTTTGCGGTGTACGCTCGGGTAAGGATATCGATAAATTCAAGGAAACCAAGCTAACCAAGGAGGATTCCTACGAGGTCGGCTGCGTGTCCGTCGCCGAATGTCCGATTACGCTCGAATGTAAGGTGTCACAAATTATCCCTCTCGGCTCGCACGATATGTTTATCGCGGATATCGTTGCCGTCGCCGCCGACGAAAGGCTTATCGATAAAAACGGACGTCTTATGCTCGAAAAAGCCGACCTTTTGGCGTACGCGCACGGCGATTATTTCACGCTCGGCAAGAAGATAGGCGATTTCGGATTTTCGGTAAGAAAGAAGAAGACCGCCGCGGCAAGGAAGAAAAAGAGATGACTAACGTAACGGTAATTCACGTAGGTGACTTTAAGGAAGCCTACTTCCGCGAAGCAGAAAAGGAATATATAAAGCGCCTAAAGGCGTTTTGCGATTATAAAACCGTATGTATAAAGGAAGAATCCTCCTTCGGCGAGGAATCCGATAAATTGATCGCCCGAGCGCTCGAAAAGGAAGCGAACGCGATACGCGCCGCTATCCCCAAGCAAGCCTTCAAGATCGCTATGTGTATCGAGGGCAAGCAATTATCGAGCGTCGAATTAGCCGACGCTTTCGCGAAGGAATCCCGCCCTATCTGCTTTATAATCGGGTCGAGCTTCGGACTTGACGAGAGCTTAAAGCGTGAATGCGATATGCGTTTATCTATGTCCAAAATGACCTTCCCCCACATGCTCGCCCGTGTTATGCTCGCCGAACAGGTATATCGCGCGTTCTCTATAAACGCAGGTAAAAGGTATCATAAATAACATTAATTTGACAAATCCCTTGCCCGAATGGTATAATTAATTCGGGCGATAGAAAACAAGCCCCGAAACCGCCCGAAACGGCGGTTTTTTGCTTTTTTGTGTAAGGTTTTTCCGAAAAAACGTACTATATTATTGAAAACGTTCGAAAGGAGATTGTTTTATGAAAATTAAATTTTTACCGTTATTATTAATACTTTGTCTTTTGGCTGTCGGATGTGCTGCGACCGTTGATAATTCGAGTGATATGCCGTCCGCGTCCGAGCCCGACTTTTCGGAAAACTCGCCCGAGCCCGACGTTTCGCAAGCTCCGGAAGAACCGAAATGGGATACTACCCCGCGCGAGCTTGAGCATACGGTATCAGGCCTTTGGAATTATTTCACGAATATCCGTATGCCGTCCGATTCCGATAGCGACGTAACCACCCTTATCGCAACGAGCGAGGAGGAAATGAAGGAAATCATCGGGGCGATGGAGTACGATTATTCCTACGAGAAATTCATCGAGGAATACGGCGAAGGCTTTTTCGATGCAAACGCGCTTATCTTATCCGAATGCATTTCGGGAACGGGAAGCACCATTTTCAAGCACGAGGGTGTCCGTATCGACGAAAAAGGAATTACCGTTACGATAAGCAAGAAAACGCCGATGGTGTGTACCGCTGATATGCAGACCCGAGTTCTTACCACCGCGGTCAAGAAATCGGATATCGGCGGATGTATAGCCGTAAAAACCGTTATGGAAAATCACGTTTATCCCGTCAGCGGCAAGGTCGGCGAATACGACGAGACTCCGCGCGATATCGAATTCACCCCCTACGTATTCAACTATAAGGTAAGCAACTATTCTTTAAAAGCCGTTCCCGAATTTGCGAAATCCAAGCTTAAGGCTTACGTATACGGTGATATATACATAAGACCCTATTACGGAGAGATCGAGGACTACGGAAAAAGCGGCGACGACCTCGATAAATATTGCAAAAAAGGAAAGGCTCATTTCGAGGACAAGGCAATAATAGCCGTCTATGTCGCCTCGACGGACGGAAGAAGTAATTTCGAAATATCTTCGCTCCGTGCCGATGAAAAGGGCATCACTATGACGGTCAAGCATACCCTTTCGGACGTTGCCGAAACCGACGAGGTGTATTCTGTCCTCGTTGCCGAGGTCGAAAAGGAATTACTCGCGGGTTGTGAATTGTTTAACGTCGTTTTGGACGAGAGCGAGGCTCCGTTTACCCTTCCCGACGGACTATTTTCCGACGACACCAAGGAAAAACGCCCATATAAGCCCGACGACGGACGTGATTTCGAAATAACCGTTATCGATAAGCTTACGAAAGAGCCGATAAAGGGCGCGACCGTATCGGTATACGACCCTTACGGAATGTACGAGTCGGTAGATTATATTACCGACGAAAACGGAAAGGTCACCGTGACCGTAGGGCTTTATGATATTCAGCATCATAACGTAAGAATAAAGGCGTATATCGAGGAATATTTTTCCTATAGCGATATCCGTCCGGAGGAAACGCGCGATTCCTACACGGCTATGCTTCATAAATATTTAAGCGATTACGAATAATTTTTAAAAAAGTTTGTAATGTTTCCTCTTTTTTCCGTACTTAGTGTACGAGGACACAAAACTCATATATGAAAGGAGCGTTAATATGAAAAAGCTTATTTCCCTTGTTCTCGTTGTTTTTATGACCGCAATTATTCCCTTATCGGCTGTTGCAGAGGTCGAACCGAACTCCTTTGACGTTAACGGCGACGGCAAAGTAAATATGTTCGACTATATTTTTATAAAAGGTATTTACTTCGGTTCTGTCGATACCGTACCCGAATTCGACGGAGCCGACGTAAACGGCGACGGAACCGTCAATATCTTCGACTGCGTTCTCGTAAAGCAGGCCTACCTCTCCTCTGATGACCAAGTCACTCCTGAAGAAAAAGACATTCCCTATACCGCTCACGGTCTTTCGGGCTCTCTCGAAGAATATGATAGTCAGGGCATCCGTCCCGAATACGGTATGGAACTTGATTCCTTCCTCGTTACCGACTTCGATCAACTTAACGCGATTCTTGACGTTTATCTCAACTACGGCAATTCCGTTAACGACGAGCCCTTTATTGATTTTGCAGAGGCGCTCCCCGAAAATTATTTCGAATCCAAGGCGCTTGTTGTAACTCCCGTTTTTGCTTCTTCGGGCGGAGATCTTATCGAAATAGAAGGCGTAAAAGTATACGGAAGCGAAATACTTACGGAAATATCCGTTGACTGCCGCGGTTTGACCGAAGACTGCCAAAACCGACTTATGACCGCCGAAGTAAACAAATCCGACATAAGCGGTTGCACTTCTGCTCGCGCAGAAATAATTAAAGTTGTTAATTATTACGGTGAAGAAAAAGATATCTCCTATGTAGGCCACAGTCTTTCGGGCTATCTCGAAAGTTGCAGTCAGATTCTCGGTGATGACTACGGAGATAAGATCGATGCGATTCTCGTTACTGATTTTGATCAGCTTAACGCGTTGCTCGAAGACTTTGTCGATTACGGCGGTCCTATATCCCATAAGCCCTTTGACGAATTCGCCGCAGAGTTAAGCGAAGATTATTTCGATACCAAGGCTCTCGTTATCGCTCCCGCCGCAACCGGCGCAGGATCAACGAAATACACCGTCGAAGGCGTTAAAACAGACGAAAACGGAATACTTATGGAAATATCCGCCGTGCTGTACGGCGAAAGCTATGATGAACCGCAAGAATATCTTATGACCGCCGAGGTCGATAAATCCGACATTATCGGCTGTACTTCTGCGAGCGGAGAAATAGTGGAATCAAATATTTACGGCATTGATCATTATTTTACTGCCGACTCGTATATAGTGACGGATGAAGTTCTTCCTCACCGCCTTATAACTAACTTCGAGCAGCTTGAAGAGCTTTGCGATGGAAATCCCGAGCTTGCGGAATATGCCGAATCTCTTCCCGAAGACTTTTTTGACACCAAGGTACTCACCCTTACACAAATAGAACTTGCCGACGGAAGCTACGTTGCTTATACCGCCGCTATTACTTACGGCAAACAAGGTCTTACTGTGTACATCGAAAAGTATAGCCTACCAGGATCATATCCGGATCTGTTCACCGTTATGTTTGCGGTAACTGAGCTTAACAGAGCCGACATCGGCGATATCTCGACTTTTAACGCTAAATATGTTGATTAATCCCAATCTTTCCACCGCGCGTTTAATACGCGCGGTGATTTTTTTGTCGAAATTTGCAACCGTTTTTTCAAAAACTCGTTGACTTCGTTCGGGCAAAGAACTATAATCGTTATAATAGCTAAAAATAAAAAGGATATGACGTTATGGTAAAAAACTCTCTCGCGAGACATCCCGCGATGAACCTTCCCGAACCTAAAAACATAAAGCATATGCTTTTAATGGCGTCCGACGACGCGGGCGACAAAATCGCTTATAAATTCCGAACCAAGGAAGGTGTCCGCGAAATCACCTACCGCGAATTCCGTATGGACACGCTTTATATCGGCACGGCATTGAATTCGATTGGTATGGCGAGCGGTCATATCGGATGTTGCGCCGAAAACAGCTATAATTGGATTACCGTTTTCCTTACTGCGCTTCAGAGCGAGGGTGTTTTCTGTCCTATCGATAAGGAGCTTCCCGACGAAGATTTGGCTACCGTTATCAACCACGGCGACGACGATATCATCTTCTGCGACAAGAAGCGCGAGGAAGCATTCAAGCGTATACGCGATCAAATTCCCAACGTTAAATATTTCGTTTCCTTCGACAGAGAAGAAGACGAGGGAGAATTTTTGTCCTTTAAGTCCTTTATGGAAAAGGGCAAGGCTCTTTACGAAAACGGCGATCTCGGTTTTTGCGAAATGGAAACCAAGGATATGATGGCGATGAAGATGCTCATCTATACCTCGGGTACCACGGGTCTCGCAAAGGGCGTTATGCTTTCCGAGCACAACATAAAATCGCTTATCCACTACGGTTTAAAGCTTACAAGCCTTCGCGACACCGCGCTATCGGTTCTTCCCTACCACCATTCCTACGAATCTATAGCAGGTATCCTCGTTGCTATCCACAGACACAACACCGTCGCTATCAACGACAGCTTAAAGAGAATAGTTAAAAATCTCGCGCTTTATCAGCCCGAGTATATGTACGTTGTTCCCGCGATTATGGAGGTACTTTACCGCCGTCTTAACGCGAGTATCGAAGAAAAGGGCAAGACTAAGACCATCAAACTCGCGAGAAAGCTTTCCAACTTCCTTCGCGCTATCGGTATCGACGCAAGACGCAAGATCTTCGCAGAAATCCACGCGGGTCTCGGCGGAAATCTCGTAAAGCTCGTTTGCGGCGGCGCACCCTTACGCGCGGAAATCGTTGATTTCTTCGACGACATCGGTATTCTTGTAAACAACGGCTACGGTATAACCGAATGCTCACCTCTCGTATCGGTAAATACCGACTTTATTAACGATCCCCGTACCGTCGGCTTCCCTATGGCTTGCGTTAACGTTCGAATCGACGAGCCCAACGAGGACGGCGAGGGCGAGATCTGCGTCAAGGGCGACACGGTTATGCTCGGCTATTACAAGAACCCCGAAGCGACCGCCGAGGTATTCACCGAGGACGGATATTTCCGTACCGGCGACTACGGCAAGTTGACTAAACTCGGTCAGATCGTTATTACCGGACGTAAGAAGAATCTTATCATTCTCGGCAACGGTAAGAATACCTATCCCGAGGAGCTCGAGGATTACGTTTGCGGTATTCCCTACGTTCTTGAATGTATCGTTTACGGCGCGCGCGCCAAGGACGGAACCGAGGACGCGCTTGCGGTTCAATGCGCACTCGACCCCGATTATCTCGCAAACGGCGACCGCGAAGAGCTTACCGCAAAGCTTAAGAGCGATATTTACGAAAAGCTCGCTAATTTG
>JAZRLT010000109.1:0-9720 GCA_045646995.1 Eubacteriales bacterium
TCGAGAGCGTCACGTGCTAATAAACAAAAGGAGTGAACGGTATGGAGCTTAACGAACGCAAAAAAGCAATATTACGCTCGGTTGTCGACGCATATATCGCGACGGGCGAACCGGTAGGCTCGAAATACCTCACCACGAAAGAAGAATTCAACGTTTCGAGCGCTACGATACGAAACGAGATGAACGATCTCGAGAATATGGGTTATCTCGAGCAGCCCCACACGTCGGCGGGACGCGTTCCTACGGCGAAGGGCTACCGTACCTACGTCGAAAACCTTATGGGACGTTATTACCTCGCTATGGAAGAGGTCGAGGTCCTCGACGAGGTTATCGAAAACAAGCTTCACGAGGTCAACGCTCTTATGGAGGAAGCGAGCCACGCGATAGGCGAGCTTACGAACTATACCTCCTTCGCCTTTATCGGCGGAAGCGGCACCGAGGCGGACAGATACGAGACCTTACTTATCGGCGAGCACGATTTTCTTCTCGTTATGATATGCAAGGATGGCTCGGTTCGTTCAAGACAGGTCAAAACGCAGGAGTCGATAAACAACGACGTTATAGAAACCGCGAAAAAAGCGCTTAACAAATGCTTCGTCGGTATCACGCCCGAGCAGGTAAATTTAAACACCGTCATTGAGTTCGAAAACGAAATGGGAGATTACAGATCCTTCGCGACTATGCTTTTAAGAGTCGTAAACGAAATGTTCAATTCCTTTGACAGCGAAAAGGTCCACATCGACGGCGTCACGAAGCTTCTTTCCTACCCCGAATTTTTCAACGTAGCGAAGGTTCAAAGCGTTCTTTCGATGATAGAAGAGAGAAAGCGCTTCTCCGAGCTTATGAAAAAGGCCGTACCCGGTCAGACAAGTATTATTTTCGGAGAGGAAGCGCAGGATATCGCACCGCCCGGCACGGGATTTGTATTCCATCCGATAAGCGTCGGCGGAAAGGTTATCGGAGCGATAGGCGTTATCGGACCGAAGCGAATGGATTATAAAAAAGTTATTGCATCGCTTGATTATTTTGCCGAAGGGCTTACGGGTCAGATCGGTATTAAAAATGAGCTTTTGATAGGAGACGGAAACGATGGAAAACGAGAAGATTAATAACCCCGCCGAGGAGATCGAAGCCGAAGCGGCAGAAGAGGTAACCGAGGAAAAGACCTCTAAAAAAGAAGAAAAGGCGATAAAAAAAGCGGAAAAAGAAATCGAGGCGCTCAAAAACGAGCTCGCCGAAACGAACGATAAATATCTCCGACTCGCCGCAGAATACGACAACTACCGCAAGCGCTCGATAAAGGAAAAGAGCGACGCTTACGCGGACGCATACTCCGACGCGATAAAGGCGATCCTTCCCCTTGCGGACAGTCTTGACAAGGCTAACGAGTTCGCTCCCGACGACGAGGGAATCAAGGCACTTACCAAGCAATTCGCGGCAATCCTCGAAAAGATCGGCGTAACCGTTATCGAATCCGACGGAAAGGAATTCGACCCGAATCTCCATAACGCTATTATGCACGAGGAAGACGAATCGATGGGAGAAAATATAGTATCCCAAACCTTCCAAAAGGGCTATATGCTCAAGGAAAAGGTTATAAGACACGCTATGGTTAAGGTTGTAAATTAACCTTATTCAATAATACAGTTTCTAAATTCAAATATATAAAAGGATGGTAATTAATTATGGCTAAGACAATCGGTATCGACTTAGGTACTACTAACTCTTGTGTATCCGTATACGAAGGCGGCGAGCCTATCGTTATTGCCAACGCAGAAGGAAACAGAACTACTCCTTCCGTCGTTGCATTTTCCAAGACCGGCGAAAGAATGGTCGGTCAGGTAGCTAAAAGACAGGCTATCACCAACCCCGACAGAACCGTTATCTCTATCAAGCGCGAAATGGGCACCAACTATAAGGTAGACATCGACGGCAAAGCTTATACCCCTCAGGAAATCAGCGCTATGATTCTCCAGAAGCTCAAGGCTGACGCCGAAGCATATCTCGGAACCAAGGTTACCGAAGCGGTAATCACCGTTCCCGCTTACTTCTCCGACGCACAGCGTCAGGCTACCAAGGACGCGGGCACTATCGCGGGTCTCGAGGTTAAGCGTATCGTAAACGAGCCCACCGCGGCTGCACTTGCATACGGCCTTGACAAGGACATCGACCAAAAGGTTATGATCTATGACCTCGGCGGCGGTACCTTCGACGTTTCCATTCTCGATATCTGCGAAGGCGTTTTCGAGGTTCTCTCTACCTCGGGCGACACCCGTCTCGGCGGCGACGACTTCGACGAAAAGATTATGAACTGGATCGCTGACACCTTCAAGTCCGAATCCGGAATCGACCTCCGCGGCGACAAGATGGCTATGCAGCGTCTTAAGGAAGCGGCTGAAAAGGCTAAGATCGAGCTTTCGGGCATGATGAGCACCAACATCAACCTCCCCTTCATCACCGCTGACGCTACCGGCCCCAAGCACTTCGATGCAACTCTCACCAGAGCTAAATTCGACGAACTCACCCGTGACCTTGTTGAAAGAACCATGGGCCCCGTTAAGCAGGCTCTCCGCGACGCAGGTCTCCAGCCTTCTCAGGTTGACAAAATACTCCTCGTCGGCGGTTCTACCAGAATTCCCGCGGTTTACGATGCAGTTAAGAACTTCATCGGCAAGGAACCCTTCAAGGGCATCAACCCCGACGAATGCGTTGCTATCGGTGCGGCTATTCAGGGCGGCGTATTGAGCGGCGACGTTAAGGACCTTCTCCTTCTCGACGTTACTCCTCTCTCCCTCGGTATCGAAACCCTCGGCGGCGTATTCACCAAGATCATCGACAGAAACACCACCATTCCCGCAAAGAAGAGTCAGATCTTCTCCACCGCGGCTGATAACCAGCCCTCTGTTGAAATTCACGTTCTTCAGGGCGAACGCGAAATGGCGGCTAACAATAAGACTCTCGGCAGATTCAGTCTCGACGGAATCGCTCCCGCTCCCAGAGGCGTTCCTCAGATCGAGGTTATCTTCGATATCGACTCCAACGGTATCGTTGACGTACGCGCTATCGACAAGGGAACCGGCAAGGAACAGCACGTTACCATTCAGTCCTCGAGCAATATGAGCAAGGAAGATATCGATGCGGCAGTACGCGACGCAGAAATGCACGCGGAAGAGGACAAGAAGGTCAAGGAGGCTATCGAGGTTAAGAACACCGCAGAAAGCATGATCTTCCAGTGCGAAAAGACCATCGACGAAGCAGGCGACAAGCTCTCCGACAGCGACAAGCAGCCCGTACGCGACGCTATCGCAAAGCTCCGCGAAAGCGTTGCTTCCAACGACACCGACCGTATTAAGGCAGACACCGACGCGCTCCAGAAGGCTATCTACGAGGTAAGCACCAAGCTTTATCAGCAGGCTGACCCCAACGGCGCGGCGGGCGCAAACCCCAACGATTTCGGTGGCGCTGATTTCGGCGGCAACAACGGCGGAAACAACGGCGACTATTACGACGCCGACTTCACCGACAAGTCGAACTAATAAAAACTGATAACTCGTCAAAAGAGAGGCTTTTATAACCTCTCTTTTGCAGGGTTAACGAGGTATATATAATGGCAGATAAAAGAGATTGCTACGAAATACTCGGCATAAGCAAATCCGCCACAGATGAAGAAATAAAAAAAGCCTACCGAAAAATGGCTAAGCAGTACCACCCTGACGTCAACCCCGGAGACAAAACCGCCGAGGAAAAGTTCAAGGAGGTCAACGAGGCTTATTCGATTCTTTCAGACCCCGACAAGAAGGCTAATTACGACCGCTTCGGTTACGCAGGCGTAGACCCCTCCGCGGGCGGCGGCGGATTCGGCGGAGGATTTTCGGGCGGATTCGATATGGGCGATATATTCGATATGTTCGGCGGTATGTTCGGCGGAGGCTCGCGCAGCAGAAACCCGAACGCGCCTATGCGCGGCGAGGACGTCGGATTAAGAATCACGATCGACTTTAACGACGCTATCTTCGGTTGCAAACGCGACGTTTCCTTCACTCGCGTTGAGAAATGCGCGGATTGCGGAGGAAGCGGTGCGGCAAAGGGCACGAGTCCGACAACCTGCCGTAAATGTAACGGACGAGGCACGATAAACGTTCAAAGACGCACCCCCTTCGGTATGATGCAAAGCGTCACCGAATGCGACGAATGCGGAGGAAGCGGTAAGATAATCAAGGACGCTTGTAAGTCCTGCCGCGGAAGCGGTACTGTACGTAAGAGCAAAACGCTCGAGGTGAACATACCCGCAGGTATCGACGAGGGCCAGAGAATCGCGCTCCACGGTCAGGGCAACGCCGGAATAAACGGCGGCCCCGCAGGCGACCTTATTATTCAGGTTTCGATTCGCAGACACGAATTTTTCGTACGTCACGGATTCGACCTAAGACTCGAGCTTCCCATAACCTTCTCGGATGCGGCGCTCGGCGCAAAGATAACAATACCCACCCCCGACGGAGTGGGCGAGCTTTCTATCCCCGAGGGAACCCAAAGCGGAACCACCTTCTCGGTTCGCGGAAAGGGCGTTCCCAAGCTTAACGGCAAGGGTCGAGGCGACCTTCTCGTAACCGTTGTTATCGAAACCCCGAAGGGTCTTTCGAAGAAGCAAAAAGAGCTTTTAGAAGCGTTCAGCGAAAGTATGAACGAAAAAAATCACGCAAAACGTAAGAGCTTCTTCGATAAGTTCAAAAAATAAAAAAGAAATCTCCTGTACAACAACGTACGGGAGATTATTTTTTTCGCGGATATTGAGTTTTAACGTCGGTAAGTCCGAGAATGTAATCGACGGACACTTTGTAAAATACAGAAAGCGATATAAGACATTCAATAGGTATTTGCCGCTGACCGTTTTCGTATTGGGAATAGGTGTTTTGGCGTATGTGAAGCATTTCCGCTACCTCTTTTTGAGTCAAATCCAAATCCTCACGCAGATCTTTCAAGCGCATACACTGCCCTCCTCTTTTTGTTATTATACTTTATCTCATACCGAGATATTGACAAATATCTCATTTTGTGATATTTTGGTGTTGTAAAATATTTTTTCAAGGAGGATTTTATGAAAAGAATTTTTGCGTTGATTCTCACTCTTTCAATGCTTCTCGCGCTTTGCCCACTTGGATTGCTTGACGTATTCGCCGAAACGCCTTCGGGCACATGCGGCGATAACGTAACCTGGTCTTTCGATTCCGAAACGGGAACTCTTACCATCTCTGGTGAGGGAAAGATGAAGAATTATTACAATTCTTCAAGTCTTGCTCCATGGTATGAATTTAAGGACAGCATCTTGTACGCCGTAATTAACGACGGAGTTGTTAATATCGGAGACTATGCGTTCTATGGATTATCTCAGCTATCGATAGCGGTGATCCCTAATAGTGTAACCTCTATTGGCAACCGTTCGTTTATGAGTTGCAAAACCTTAACAAATGTATCTATTCCCAATAACGTAACATCGATAGGCCTTTCTGCTTTTGCAGGCTGTCAAAGCATAACCAGCATAACAATACCAAATAATGTAGTTTCAATAGGCGGCTCTGCATTTTACAATTGCAAAAACTTACGCAGCATAAATATTCCCGAAGGAATAACCGAGATTGGTGACTCTGTTTTCGATCATTGCGAAACCTTAACCGGCATAGTTCTTCCCGAAGGAATAACTTCAATCGGTGCGTACGCTTTCTACTATTGCGAAAATCTTAAAACCGCTAATATTCCGGAAAGCGTAACGACGATAGGCTCTTATGCATTTTACAATTGCAAAAACCTGTCAAGTATAAATATTCCCGAAGGAGTAACCGAGATTGGGGAATGGTCTTTTGGACATTGTGATACCTTAACCGATGTAGTTCTTCCCAACAGCTTAATCTCATTAGGCGGTCGCGCTTTCAATAGCTGTTCCGACATAACAAGCATCAATATACCCAATAAAGTCACCATAATACATCCTGAAACTTTTTCCAAGTGCACAAGTTTAACAAGCATAATTATTCCCGAAAAGGCAACTTCAATTGGACAAAGTGCCTTCTCCGGATGTACGAGCTTAACTAGCGTGGTTATCCCCGAAAGCATAACAACTATCGAGCACAGTGCGTTCAAAAATTGCGACAATTTAACGACCATCATCTACGGCGGCACGGAAGAAGATTGGAACGCAATAAACCTGAGCGACAGCAATACCGACCTAACAAACGCTTACGTCGATAGCAAGTGTGAACATGTATGGGGCAACATAGTTTCGGGCGAAGGAACCTGTGTTGTTGTAAAAACGTGCGACAAATGTGGCGCGTTGCATACAACACATACGGATAACCACGTATGGAATAACGGCGCTACGATTGTCGAGGGCACCTGCACATCAATGGGTATGACAGTATACAAATGTGACGTTTGCGGCGAAAGCAAAACCGTTTCGAAATATAAACATACCGAAGGCGAATGGGTAACCCTTACAGACGGTAGCAAGGAACTCCGTTGTATCTATTGCGACGAACTTCTCGATAGAGAAGATGCGTTCGAAAAGGGTGACGTTACCGGAGACGGAAAGGTGAATATGTTTGACTATATGTTGGTAAAATCGTATTGCTTGGACAAGGCTGTTCTTACCGACGAACAAATCCTTTGCGCCGATATCAATGCTGACGGAAAGATAAATATGTTCGACTATATGCACCTCAAAGCGTCGGTATTTGCACAGTGAAGAAATAAAAAGAAGGTTCGTTTTGAACCTTCTTTTTATGTTGTTCTAATTCGTGTAAGACGCCTTATTAACAGAACGCATTGTAGGGACAGGCGTCCTCGACTGTCCGTGTGCATAACGGGTAGTTGTATATGAGAAATAAAATCGAAAACGTTACAATTTGTCACGTTGGATTTTTTAATTAATACGCAATACAAATTGTTTCGTAACGGACAGTCGAGGACGCCTGTCCCTACAATTTTTATTTTTTCGTTATAAGTATTACTTGTTTTCCTACGCTCAGGATGACACTACTCTTCGATCCCCTCTTCTTAATAATATAATTACTATAATATATTGATTTTTGAGAATAATTGTGATATAGTATTAAATTGATAAAGAATCGATAACTATACCCTAAGGGAGGAATAACGATGAAAAAGCGGCTTATTGCTATCGACGGGCTTGACGCTTCGGGCAAGATGACTCAAACCGAAATGTTAAAGGATATTCTCGCCGAAAAGGGAATTCCCTACCGTTATTTATCCTTCCCTACCTACGACGCCGACTACTCGGCTCACGTTAATATGTATCTTCGCGGACGCTTCGGCGACGACCCCGAGATCGTCAATCCCTTCGCAGCGTCGAGCTTTTTCGGTGCCGACAGATATTGCTCGTTTATGCTCGATTGGAAGAAGGATTACGACGACGGTGCGATTATTTTGGCTAACCGTTACACGTCGGCAAACGCGGTACATCAGTTATCGAAGCTTGACGAGAGCGAATACGAAAGCTTTCTTTCCTGGCTTATGGATTACGAGTATAAAAAGCTCGGAATTCCCGCCCCCGACGCGGTCGTTTATCTTTGCGTGCCTCCCGAGGTATCGCAAAAGATGATACAGCACCGTTGCGACGAAACGGGTGCCGAAAAGGATATTCACGAAAACAACAAAAAGCACCTCGAAAACAGCTACCGCGCCGCCCTTTATTCGGCGGAAAAGCTTGGCTGGATAAAGATAGATTGCAGTATCGACGGTGAAATGCGTTCACGCGAGGACATCCAAAAGGAAATCATCGAAAAGCTCAAATCCGTCATTCCCGAATTAGCCGAATGAAGCCCCAATTGTTTGAGCCGATTGCGCTCTACCGCGAATGCTTTACGGTTTACGGAGACGAGCCGAAAATAATCATTGAGCATGCTTGCAAACACGGGAAAATATTCTTGTATTTCGAAAACAGACAAGCCGTAAATATGATATGCACGTCAACTATTTCCGACGGCGATTTCGAAGCTGAATATATCTTCGCGGCATGCACCAAGCCCGAATATCGAGGAAAAGGAATTTTCCGAAAGAGATTGGAAGAAATCATCGGCGACACGCCCTGCGTTCTTATTCCCGAAAACTCTTCACTCTTCGCGTTTTACGAAAAGCTCGGATTTTCTCCGATATACAGTCTCGAAGCGGAACTCGAAGGAAAATCGACCTTACAAACAGTTGAAATTACCGCCGAAGAGGTTTACGGCATATACAAAAATTGCTTTCAATTCCCGAAAAAGCCTCAAAAGCTTTTCATTGCGTCACTAAACGCACATATAGAGTACGGCGGAAAAATATTCACCGACGGAAAAAGTGCGGTTCTGACTTACGACGGTAATATAACCGACGTTTACGCGCCGACTCCGGAGGATGCGTTAGACCTCGCAAGTCAAATTTACGACGGAAAATACAAGGCTGTATTCCCTCTCGAGTGCGAAGGGATTTTGATATCACGAAATATAAATTACGACAAAAAGAAAACGGCGATGGGAAGAAATCTCCATTCGCACGACGTTTATATAAACACGCTTTTTAACTGAAAGGATAAAAGAAAAAATGGGAAACGTATATATGATGATGGCGAACGGCTTTGAAGAAAGCGAAGCCATCGTACCCGCAGATCTTTTAAAACGCGCGGGCGCAAACGTATTACTCGTATCTACCGAGGAAACCCTCGCGGTTACCGGCGCACACGGAATCACCGTTACTGCTGACATAACTATGGATGAGGTCAAGAGAGACGAGGCGGATTGTATAATTCTCCCCGGCGGATTAAACGGTACGATCTCTCTCGGAAACAACCCGAGAGTTCTCTCGCTTATTGAATTTGCGGCAAGCAGAGGTATTTATATTGCCGCTATCTGCGCCGCACCCTCGATACTCGGAAAAATGCGTCTTCTCGACGGCAGAAACGTAGCGGTTTATCCCGGATTTGACGAAAGCATGCAGTATGCCAACATCACCGGCAAAAAATGCGAGCACGATGACATTTTCATCACCGCAGAGGGTATGGGCGTTTCCTTTGAATTCGGATTCAAGCTCGTAGAGCTTCTCTTCGGCGCGGACAAGGCCGACGAAATCAGAACCGCAATAAGAATGGCGTAAGACCAATTCGGATCATTTAACGGAAGGAGGGGTTGATATATGCCCGAAGCATTAAAAGAAAAGCTCAAAAGTCCGGTCATAACAACGCCCCTGCTCGTCTTGTTCGTTTTTACCGCAATGCAGATATCTCGTCGCGCACTTACTAATCTCGACAGCGAAACGAGTGTCTTCCTTGCCCTTGGTGTAATCCAGCTCGTAACGCTCGGATTGCCCTGTATCGTTTATTATCTCTTAAAGGGACGAAAGCTCTCCGAGCCGATGTATCTTCTTCCCAAAACAGGACCCCAGATTATGTTTATCCTATTCGGGGCTATGCTTTTCATAAGCGGAATGCTTCTTATAAAGTTCTTCTATTACGTCGGCGGCGGAACGGTATCATCGTTAGTCAATTTCTACGGCGAAGCCTCGGGAACGACCGAGGGAGCAAGCCATATCGAGGTAATACTGTCCTTGATCGTCATTCCCGCATTTTGCGAGGAATTCTTCTTCCGCGGAATAGTTATGAGCGAATACAGAAAATTTGGCACCGTAAACGCCGTTATCGTTTCTACGCTTTGCTTCGCGATGCTTCATTTCTCGTTA
>JAZRLT010000110.1:0-12846 GCA_045646995.1 Eubacteriales bacterium
CATTTTCCCTGCGGCTTGATGAGATGCAACACTTTGTGTTGATGATATCCAATTCCTACGGAATTGATGATATCCAAGGCTTCGCCTTGATTTGTTTTCCTGAAAGTAGTATAATTCTCTTGAAAGGAGTGGTTATATGCCGAAAAATTATTTGTTGATATGTTCTGAGCAGCTTGCAACAGAAATAGAATTGCTCTGCCAAAATATCAAGGCATCATCTAACACTCTTTTCCAGATCCGTAAAAGTTCCAGCAGCGTTTATGCAAATATCCGCGAAGCAAATTATGGACAGAGTAAAGCGGATATGCTTTCAAAATTTGAAATTGCGCTTAAGGAATGTAGTGAAACCGAAGGATGGTTGCGTTTGTTGTTCAATACGAACGCGATTGATGAAGAAATCTATAAAAAGAATAGAAATCTTTGCGGTCGAATCAGACGAATGTTGATTGCAAGTTGTAAAACATTAAAGGAGAATGCAAAATGAAAAAGAAAGTGATACTTATAATTGTTTTTGTTGCTATTTTAATTCCGGCCGTACTTTGGGCATCGGCTCTAATCAAATGCGAGATACTTACACAAAAATATTATGATGATTTTAAACAAGCGTATACACAAAATACAATGCTTGGAGAAATGGAATATTTCAAAGTATTAAGCTGCGACGAAAACACAGCCGAGGTCTACTATGTCGGCAAAGGTGTGACAGACGCCAATGTATTATCATTCGAAAACAACAATGGTGTATGGCAAGAAATATCTTGGAAAACAATTTGGTCTACATCGGGAAGTGCATCCGAAGTTATATATCCATATTGGTGGCACTTTATTTATGGCGGACTATAATTGTTATACTACTTTTAGGCTTTCTTACCTCGTGTTATACTACTTTTGGTCAGTCTTTCGCAACAAAAAAGTCACTTTTGTCTACCGACAAAGGTGACTTTTTTCAATGATATCCGTTCCTGACGGAACGGGTGATATACCCTGCGGGTATGATGTCTGCTACGCAGATGATATACGCTTCGCGTATGAAGGAACGGATATTATATCATACTTGCGACGCAAGTATATCATCACGGCAACGCCGTGTATAAATCCACCTGCGGTGAATGAAATCACTTCGTGATGAAATCCGACTTCGTCGGGATAAGAAGGGCGGATTTAATTTCATCTGCATTAGCAGGTTTCATCCGAAGTGAGTGAGGATTTCATCGCGCTTTGCGCGATTTCATTGAAAAATGTTGGAATCTGTGATATAATGTATCAAAAGAGGTAAATCATATGAACGTCAAAGAACTCGAGCTACGCCTTCAAGACGACGAGTGGGCTCTCGATTATATCGACCACGACAGAAACATAGCACGGGCAATAGTTTTCGACGAAGAGGGATATTTTTATTTCGTACGCGCCGAGCGCGACGACGATTTCGGAAAAGCAACCTTAATCGAAACCTCGGGCGGCGGTGTTGAAAACGGAGAGGATTTATACTCGGCTATTACACGAGAGCTCAAAGAAGAATTGGGCGCGAGCGTCGAAATCATTTGCAAGCTCGGCATTGTCGAGGATTATTACAATCTTATTCACCGACACAATATAAATAACTACTATCTCTGCAAGGTTGTTTCTTTCGGAGAAAAGAATTTAACCGAAGATGAAATCGAAAGTTTTCATTTATCTACGTTAAAGTTGTCTTATGAGGATGCATTGTTCGAATATCAAAACTGCTCGTCAACAAATATCGGACGGCTTATCGCCAACCGAGAAACTCCTATTTTACGGCACGCGAAGTCGATAATCGACAATATATAACGGTGTATTGACATCGACGGTTTTTTATGCTACAATACACCCACGACAAAAGAATAAACGCAGGTCATCGGGCGAATACGCCCGTTGTCGGACGTGTATAAGCACGTTCGGGGATAAGGAAATCGCGGTGTGAATCCGCGGCAACAGCCATTACCGTAACTCTTTTAAAACAAGTCAAGTCGGAATGCTTATCGGTCTGTGACACGTAAAAGTCCTTGGGCAAATTGGGGGAGTTGTGTAAAATCAGGTCGGAGGTTTTCCGTCCTTTATCGGTATGGGCAGGATACCGCGTTTTTCACAGCACCCAATGAAGGGTGCTTTTATTTTATCCTTTTGCAAAAAATGAAAGGATTAAAAAACAATGAAAAAAAATCTAACCTCAATCTTATTACTCATCCTTGCCGCTGTTTTGGCATTTTCGCTATCTGCATGTAACAACGAAGATACCAACAGCTCGGCCGTTTCAAACGACAACTCGGAAACTTCGACCGAAATTTCTCAAACCGAGAATCCTCAAACATCAGAAAGCTCCGATGAAGTCTCCGAGATAGAAAAAACCGGCTTATGGGCAAATGCGACCTATCTTAAAGATACCGAATTCGGCTCCGGTTCGAAAACCGCGGTTGTCGAAGTGAAGATCGAAGGTCAAACTATAACCTTTACTGTCAAAACCGATAAAACAACCGTCGGCGAAGCATTACTTGAGCATAAGCTTATCGACGGCGAAGAAGGCGCATACGGTCTTTACGTAAAGGTCGTAAACGGAATTACCGCCGATTATGACGTCGATCAGAGCTATTGGTCATTCTATATCAACGGCGAATATGCAATGACAGGCGTAGACACGACCGAAATCAAGGAAGGCGAAACATACCGTCTTGAATACACAAAATAACCCACCCGCAAAACATAAAAAACCATTTTTGACCGTACACGAAATGGTTATGTTCGCGATGTTCGGTCCGCTTATGCTATGCTCGAAGATAATAATGGAGTCGCTTCCCAACATTCACCTGCTCGGAATGTTCACGATCGTCTTTACGGTTGTCTTCCGTTGGAAAGCGTTGATACCTATTTATATTTACGTGTTCCTTAACGGACTGATCGCAGGCTTTAACCTTTGGTGGTTTCCCTATCTTTATATCTGGACGATACTTTGGGGAATGACGATGATTTTACCCAAGCGTATGCCGAGGAAGGTCCAATGCGTCGTTTACCCGATAGTGTGCGGACTCCACGGTTTCGCGTTCGGTGCTCTTTACGCGCCGGCGCAAGCGCTGATGTTCGGATTTGACTTCAAGCAAATGCTCGTTTGGATATCGGCAGGACTGCCCTTTGATGCGATACACGGCGTCGCTAATATCTGCGCAGGATTACTTGTTGTCCCTCTCGTCGAGCTCTTACGAACGTTGCTCAAAATCGGAGCTACACAAAAATAACCGTAAATACAACAAAGCGATGGGTAGAGCGGGAAGACCGAAGGATTTTCGTTAACGAAAAGAAAAGTTACGGATACTTCGTATCCTACAACCCTTCCGTCGCGGCGGTCGGACACGCCGTGACACCTCCCCTTGCACAGGGGAGGCAAGAGAGTGCGTTCACAGTAACCCACATAAAACCCCGACGCTATGGCGGGGTTCTCATTGAACAACAAAGCCGAGGAGCGTTTAACTCTTCGGCTTTATTTTATACCCTCGCCCTGACGGAGGGATCTAAAATTCATTTCACGGTTTATTCTATTCATAACCGTCTTTTTATCCGCACTCCAAAGCGGAGATACAAGATATCTTTTCGGCGCGTCACCCGTTATACGGTGGATAACGACGTTTTCGGGAATAATTTTTATACAATCAAAAAGGATATCTATATATTTCTCCAACGACAAGGTTTCAAATTTCCCTGCGAGATAATCAATATAAATATCGGTGTCGCGAAGAACGTGGAGAAGCTGTAATTTAATTCCGTCGGTACCGCATTTTACAGCAAAATCAACCGAGGAAAGCATATCCTCGCGAGTTTCTTCGGGAAGACCGAGGATTATATGAGTTATGACCTCTATTCCCCTTTTCTTAAGCTCGGAAACCGCGCTTTCGTATACGCGGTTTTCGTAGCACCGCCTTATATATTTTGCGGTTTTTTCGTTAGAGGTTTGCAACCCAAGCTCTACCCAAACGGGTTTTATTTTATTAAGCTCGTAGAGCATATCCAAAACATCATCGGGTAAGCAATCGGGGCGCGTACCTATCGATATAGCTACAATATCCTCGCGGTTGATAACCTCGGAAAATACTTTTTTCAGATACTCAACGGGCGCGTAGGTATTCGTATAGCTTTGGAAATAGGCAATAAAGCGCGTAGCCTTCGTCTTTTTCGCAACCAATTCCTTCGCTTTTTCTATTTGTAGCGAAATATCCACACCCTTCGACGCGAAATGCGAGCTACCCTCGTGACAGAAGATACAGCCGCGCGTATCGAGAGTGCCGTCACGGTTAGGACAGGTCGAGCCGAGATCGAGCGATAATTTATAAATCTTTTCGCCGAAACGGTTTAACAGATATTCGTTAAGTGAATAATAATGCCCGACCATACGTGCACCTCCCTCTTGCGTATTATAACAGAAGCGAAAATAATTATCAACCGAAATGTTGACGAAGCGAAGACAATTTGATAAAATAGTAAAAACGCTGTTATCGGGGGTCTTTTATGAAGCTTTCTACCGAATTTCGCTCTATCTCGCGCCACGTCGGCGAAGAAAAAGCGATCGAATATATCGCAAAAGCAGGCTTTGACGCTTGGGATTTCTCCATGCTTTGCATGGTAAACTATAATTGGAGCACTAATATATGTTCCCCCTGCGACCATCCTCTCGCAGGAAACGAATATCTCAAATTCGTCCGCAAGCTCAAAAAGGTTTCCGACGATAACGGAATAGTTTGCAACCAATCTCACGCGGCATATCCGACATATTGTAAGGATATCCGCGACACCTTCGAGCGCGCTTTAGAATGTACTGCCGAGGCGGGCGGAAATATATGTGTTATCCATCCCGACAACTTCAAGTCAGCCGAAGAAAACGCCGAAATGTTTTTAGAGCTTCTTCCCTACGCGAAGCAATACGGCGTAAAAATAGCCGCCGAAAATATGTGGAGCTGGAGCGAGGAAAAGAAATGCGTCATCCCTGCCGCCTGCTCAAGTCCGAAAAGCTTTAACGACCATCTCGACGCCGTTAACGACGAATTTTTCGTCGCCTGCCTCGATATCGGCCACGCGGAAATGAAGGGTGTTGACACTAACGCGCCCGAAATGATAAAAGCGCTCGGAAACAGACTTCAGGCTTTACATATCCACGACAACAACCATTATAACGATTCGCACCAGATACCTTTTTCAATGGAGATAGATTTCGTACCCGTTGCCGACGCGTTAAGAGAAATAAATTATTCGGGTTATCTTACGCTCGAGGCGGTAAATTATCCTTCAACGTTCAATAAAGATAACGTCTTCGACGCCGTTTGCGATATGCAAAAAGCTACTAAAAGATTATCGGATATGATAGAAAAATAAAAAGAGCCGTCGGCTCTTTTTATTTTTCTATCAGTTATATCTTCATTATACCGAGCGCATCAAGCACAGACGAAACGAGAATCAAGACAATAAACACAGGGCAAACGTATTTAATCATAATATCGAAAAGTTTTTTGCTTTTGAATTTGAATCCGATTTCGATTTCGTCGGAAAGCGTTTTTGTTTTTATAAAATATCCGATGAAAATACAGGTCAAGAGCGCCACGATAGGCATAATAACGCTATTTGCCGAGAAGTCGAACATATCCAAAATTCCCATTCCCGCGACCTTGATATGGCTCCAAACGCCGTTACCGAGCGAGGAAGGAAGACCGAGAAGGACAGAGCCTATAAATACAAACAAGCAGGTGAATTTTCTTCCCCAGCCGAACTTATCGCGGAAGATAGAAACGACGGTTTCCATAAGCGAAATCGAGCTCGTAAGCGCGGCAAACAAAACGAGAAGGAAGAACAACGCGCCGACGATATTACCCGCAACACCGCCGATACTGTCGAACACCTTCGGAAGCGTAACGAACATAAGTCCGGGACCCTTACCGAGCGCACTTTCATCGCCGCCCGAGAAGGAGAACACCGCGGGGATAACCATAAGTCCCGCCAAAAACGCAACTCCGGTGTCGAACAATTCTATCTGTCTTACCGAGCTTTCTATACTTACGTCCTTCTTCATATACGAGCCGTAGGTTATCATAATACCCATAGCGAGTGACATTGAATAGAAAAGCTGACCCATAGCGGCAAGCACGGTGGTAACCGAGAACTTCGAAAAATCGGGGGTTATATAGTAAAGAACACCCTCCATCGCGCCGTCCATAGTCATCGAATAGATCGCTATACCGACAGTAAGCGCGATCAAAACGGGCATCATAATTTTACTTACCTTTTCGATACCCTTTTCAACACCCAAAAGAACGACGAGCGCGGTTACACCGATAAACAGTAAAAACCAACCGATAGGCTCGATAGGATTTGAAATAAACGAATCGAAATATCCGTCCTTCGCCGCGTCTGCAACACCGCCCGTCACGAAAACCGAAAGATATTTCGCGACCCAACCGCCTATAACCGAATAGTACGGAAGGATTATCATCGGCACGACCGAGGCGATAACGCCGACAAACTTAAAGCGTTTATCAAGCGAAGAAAACGCGCCGATAGCGCTCTTCCCCGTCTTTCGTCCTATCGCGATCTCGGCGCACATAAGTGCAAAGCCGAAGGTCACGGCGAGGATAAGGTAAACCAAAAGGAATATACCACCGCCGTATTTCGCGGCGAGATAAGGGAAACGCCATATATTTCCAAGTCCTACGGCGGAACCTGCCGCCGCAAGAACAAAGCCTATTTTTCCTGTAAAACTGCTTCTTTTTTCACTCATTAATTATTACTCCTTGTAAACAACAAGAGGTATTATATCATAATACCGAAGGGATTGCAATTAGTTTTTTCATTCAGAGACACTTTTTCGAAAACGCTCGTATAGCCTCTCGGAAAGCTTTTTGAATTCCGCTTCGTCAACCTTCAACATCTTACGGTCGTAGGTCATAAGTCCGTTCGTTTCGTCCTCGACGTCGCTTAATTGGGTAAGCACCGTAGCACAAAGTCCCGCTTCAATCGCGGGAATTATCTCGTTTTCATAAAGCGAAATAAGCGCCGACGAGAGCTCGGGAAGAGTTTTAAAGGTTTTATATCCGTAATTATCGCTCAGATTAAAGGAATGTCCCTCGACCTTACAGGAATAACCGCCGAATTCCGACAAAACAAAGGGGCGTTCTTCCGCCGAAACTGGTTTTACGGGCTTGAAATAAACGTGTTCGCTCTCGACGTCGGTTTCCTTCGCCTTAAACCAACCCGAGGTCGTATCAAAAATACGCGACGGGTCGAGCGATTTAAATTTACGATAATTCTCGTCCGCCGAAAACTGACCCCAACCCTCGTTGAATATCGTATAATAAACGACGCTCGGATGGTTGTAAAGCATATCGATTATGCCTTTAGCGGTCTTATCAAACTCGCTCCTTCTTCTTTCGGTCGCTTTATGGGTTATACCCCTTTTCAAAAAGACCGTCGGAAGCGCGGTATCGATCAAAAAGCTGTATTTTCCGCTGTTTATCATATCCTGAAAAACAACCATACCGTATTTATCGCAATAATAATAAAACAAATCGGGCTCGGTCTTTATATGCTTGCGAAGCATATTAAAACCGCATTTTTTCATATTCAAAACGTCGTCGGAATAGCCCTTTTCGCTTGCGGGAAGGAATATTCCGTCGCTGAAATATCCTTGGTCGAGCAACCCGTGGAAAAAGAACGGCTTTCCGTTAAGCGCTATATATTTTCTTCCGTTAGTTTCGGTTATACCGACTGTACGCAACCCGAAATACGAACTCACCCTATCACCGCCCGAAATTATCTCGAACTCGTAAAGGTGAGGATTGTCGGGAGTCCAAAGTATAGGGTTTTCCACATAAAGTCGAAATCTGTCGCCGTCAAAGCAGTATTCCTTACCGTCAAAAACAAGTATCTTTTCGCTTTTTCCGCCAAAAACGGTAATATCGACTCCCGTAAGGTCGGTATCGAGCCTTAAACCCTTTATATGATCCTCAGGTACGCTTTCTATCCATACCGTTTGCCATATACCGCTTATTTTGGTATACCACATTCCGCCGCGCTTTACGGTTTGCTTTCCGTAGGGAAGCTCGATATCCATAGGGTCGCGCGCGATTATTCTTACGCTATTTTCCCCAACCGACGCGTAATCGGTTATATCGAAAGAAAAAGGAAGATACCCCCCGACGTTTTCTCCGACAAACGCTCCGTTAACGAAAACCTCGGCGTATTGGTCGCAGGCACCTATATGGATTAAAAGTCTATCGGACATAAAATCCTTATCGATAGTAAACACACGCTCGTAAACTAATTTATCGTCCTTTTTTATATCGCGCATAACGCCCGAAATACGGCTTTCGGGGACAAACGGAACGGTTATTTTTCCGTCGTAAACGACCGTTTCTCCGTTCTCAATACGAAAATCCCATTCACCGTTAAGGCATAAATAAGAGTCGCGCTTAAGCTGGGGGCGCGGATACTCCGAAAAAGGGGGTTTCGAGCTGTCCAATTCCTTTTCGTAATCGGTAGCCAAATAAACAAAGTTGTTTTTCATTATATCAAATCCTAATAAGAAAACCGCGCGTCCGATTGCGCGGTTTTCGTTTTATTGGTTTAAGTTTATCTTTCCTCGCGGTAATAGTTAAGTCCCAACGCGGCAGGAAGACCGCTGCTTCCGCGTTTATTTCTTATCGAGGTTACGATAAGAACTATCGCGGTAATAATAAAGGGCAGTGCCTGATAAAGCTGGGTAGGAATATCCGCAAGCCAGCCCAAGACCTCGGGGAACGCCATCGCAAGACTGCTTCCCGAAACACGAAGAGTATTGAAAAAGCCGAAGACAAACGTACCGACGATCGCCAAAGCGGGGTTCCAATTCGCAAAGATAACGAGAGCAACCGCAATCCAACCGTAACCGTTTATCCAACAGCTGCTGTTAAACGAGCCCGACATATTAAGCGCCATATAATATCCGCCGATGCCCATTATACCGCAACCCAAGCAGATATGGAGATATTTCATGCGCTTTACATTAATACCTACCGAGTCAGCCGCCGCGGGATTTTCACCGATAGCACGAAGCTTAAGACCGAGAGTAGTACGGTTAAGATACCACCAAGCACCGACGGCGATAAGTATACCAAGATAAACGAGAATATTATGGGTTAAAATACCGCGTCCGATTACCGGAATATCCGAGAGGAAGGGGATTTTTATATCGTTAAATCCGTTAACGATATTTTCGGAATTGCTCATAACGGGAAGCTTACCCGCCGCCTTCAAGCCGTTTCCGACGAAGAAATAAACGCCGAGACCGAAGGTCGTAAGAGTAAGACCGGTTATATTCTGGTTCGCCTGAAGCGAAACGGTAAGCGCGGCGAACAGGAGACCGCATATAGCGCCCATAAGGAACGCTGTTCCGACGCCGACCGCGAGGCTATTCGCATAGCATCCGCAAACGTAACCGAAAATAGCGCCGACCGCCATTATACCCTCGACACCGAGGTTAAGGCTTCCCGACTTTTCTACGACTATTTCGCCGACGGTACCGTAAAGGAGAGGAATATTAAAAACGATGATATTATGAATAAACGAGGTTATGACACCCATCTTATCCATTGTTCTTTCCCCCTTTCTTTACGATTACTACACGGAATCGTACATAGAAGTCCGCCGCAAGCACCAAAAACAATATTACGCCCTGAAGCATATTGGCAAAGCTCGAGTCGACCTGAGGGAATACCGTAGCGGCAACCATCGAGCCGTGCTGAAGCACACATATAAGCGCGGATACGATAAATATAACGACGGTATTAAGCTGGGCAAGCCAAGCAACTATAATACCCGTCCAACCCACGTCGTCGGTAATCGAGGTCGAAAGAACGCCCGCAGTACCTACCTTAAACGCGGCGGCAAGACCGATAAGCGCAGCCGAGAGGAAAACGGTACGCAACACGATACGGTTTACCTTCATACCCGCATAATTCGCGGTACCCGCGCTGTCGCCGATAACGCTTATTTCATAGCCGTGTTTAGTGTATCTGAGATAAATAAATACCAAAATACCTATAACGATCGCAAGAATTACGCATATATTAAGCTTGAATTTATCACCTATCGGGATAGACATAAATCCCGCGAGGTCGGAAAAGCTTTTAAACACGGGGCGAAGCGATTCCTCGCTCAAGAAGAAGTTCCAGTCCGCCTTGGTCTCGCCGATGAAATAAAGAGCGTAAAGCGCGATATAGTTCATCATAAGAGTCATAAGCGTTTCGTTAGTACCGAAGCGAACCTTCAAAATACCCGCAATAAGACCGTAAAGACCCGACGCAAGCATAGCCGCCAAGCACATAAGAATAACGGTAAAAGCCATCGGCATAATCGGTCCGCACTTAAATGCAACGAACGCCGAAGCAATCGCACCGACGATAAACTGACCCTCGCCGCCGATATTCCAAAACCTCATCTTGAACGCGAGAGAAAGTGCAACCGAGGTAAGCGCAAGCGGCACGAATTTTTCGAGATAATTTATAAAGGTTTTATAAGCAATCTTGTTGCCGACGGTACCCATCGTAAACATACGATAATAATAATCGATAGGGTTAACGTCGATAGCAATCAAAACGACCGCACCGATAAGAAGAGCAGTAACGACCGCAAGAAGATAGAATATACACTTCTTCCATAACGGACAGTTATCGCGTTTTACAACACGTATTCCCATTAGCTACTCCTCCTTGTTGTCGTTGTTTGCGCCGAAAAGCGAGTCTTTGGCGATACCCGCGGGCTTATCTTCATATTTTTCGCTCAAGTCGAGCGCGCCCGTCATCATAAGACCGAGTTCTTCCTTCGTAGTCTTATGAGCGTGAACTACACCCATAACCTTACCGTGGCAGAGAACCAAAATCTTATCACAAAGCGCCAACATAACGTCGAGATCCTCGCCGACGAAAAGTATACCGACGCCGTTTAATTTCTGCTGATTAAGAATATCGTAAATTGCGTACGAGGAATTTATATCCAAGCCTCTTACGGGATAAGCGGTAATAACCACGTTGGGTCCCGCCTTTATCTCACGTCCCAAAAGAACCTTTTGTACGTTACCGCCCGAAAGACGGCGTACAGGGGTCTCGGTCGAGGGGGTAACGACGCCAAGGTCGTTTATTACCTGCTCAGCATCGGCGCGTCCGCGCTTTCTGTCAACGAAGGGACCGATTCCGTCGCGGTAATTCTTTAAAAGCATATTATCGGTAATCGACATCGAGGGTGCAAGACCCATACCCAATCTATCCTCGGGAATAAACGACATTGAAATACCCTTTTCCAAAATCGCCTTCGGTGAAAGACCGACGATATTGTCGCCCTTATGGATCATCTGACCCGATTCGATAGGACGCAAGCCCGCGATAGCCTCGCAAAGCTCCTTCTGACCGCAACCCGCAATACCCGCTACGCCGAGTATCTCACCGCCGCGGATATAAAAGCTCACCTTATCGATAGCGGTCGCGCCCTCATCGTTATTGATCGTAAGGTCGCGAACCTCGAGAAGAGGACGGGTCTTTTCGACGACGGGGCGGTCGATATTAAGATCGATCTTTCGTCCGACCATCCATTCGGTCAATTCCTGCTCGCTTGTTTCGTCGGTATTTACGGTCGTAATATATTCGCCCTTACGGAGAATAGCGACGCGGTCGGAAATATCCATAACCTCGTTAAGCTTATGGGTAATAATTATTATCGCGTGGCCCTCTTCCTTCATACGGCGGAGGACACCGAAAAGCTTATCTATCTCCTGAACGGTAAGAACCGCCGTCGGCTCGTCAAGAATAATTATCTTCGCGCCGTAATAAAGGACCTTGATTATCTCGAGAGTCTGCTTCTCCGAGACAGCCATATTATAAACCTTTTTCTTCGGGTCGATATCAAATCCGAACTTATGCGCAATTTCCTCAATTTGGGCAAATCGGTTCTTCTTAAGCGCAAAACCTGCCTTATCCTTGCCCATCCAGATATTATCGGCGGCAGAAAACACGTCAACAAGCTTAAAATGCTGGTGTACCATACCGATACCAAGCTTTTTCGAATCCTCGGGAGAATCGATGGAAACCTCTTTGCCGTCGATAAAAATGCTTCCGCTGTCGGGCTTATAAATACCCGAAAGCATATTCATAAGCGTGGTTTTACCCGAACCGTTTTCGCCGAGCAACGCGAGAATCTCGCCCTGCTTAACGTTAAGGTCAACACCTTTGTTTGCCACAACGCTTCCAAAGGTTTTGGTAATACCGCGCATTTCTATTGCGTAATTTTCCATTTAAGCTTCGCTCCTTTTTATAAGCTCTCCAAAACAAAAAACAGCAAATATAATATATACTTACCCTTTTTCATCTTGGAAAAGAATAGGGTCGATCGGTTTCCCGACCGACCCTTTATTAATTTCGTTTATGCGAGCTCTACGCCTGCTACGAAATAGTTCATAGTGCCGGTGATAACGCCGTCAGCAACGGACGCGCCGCCTGCCGCAACGATTTCCTTGCCGGTATTATCCATCAATGCAGCGTCGGACTTGGTAACGGTACCGTCAGCAGCGATAGAAAGCTTAACGCCGGAGAATACGTCCCACTCGCCGTCAACGATAAGCTTACGAACTGCAGCGATAGCCTTATCGGTGTTGGGAGCGCAGTTAGCGCTGAGAGGAGAAACGTCAACGAAGTTTTCCTTCAAGCCGCCGTAGTAAGCGGGAGTACCCATCTGGGTAACGAACTTGTCAGCGGTTCCGCAAGCCATAGCAGCTTCCATAGCGGTCTTGTAGTAAACGTACCAATGCCAGATAGCAGCGGTAAGGTGAGC
>JAZRLT010000111.1:0-1843 GCA_045646995.1 Eubacteriales bacterium
TACTAACCGAGCGCGCGCAGATTTTGAGGCAGAATGGCGATTTAACCCGACAGGGAATACAAAGGTATTTCCGGAGGGGAAAATCGTCATAGAAAAATCCGATATTATGAAAATTCGAAGAATTTTCTTCCAAAAAATAAACCGCAGGTAAAAACCTGCGGTTTTATTTCTTTTCGCGGCGAGAAGTCAACTAATTTGTCGTTTCCTTCATCGCGTTTTTAAAAAACGGATTTTTCGGTCTGACCGAAAGATGCGTGTGCGATTTTTTCGATCTGCGCCGCTATGCTTAGCCTATTGACTAAAAGATAACAATTTGGTATAATACTATGACTAAGACTTATGGGGAGGTTTATATATGTTCGAAAGAGTATTTTTAGTCGTTCTCGACAGCGTCGGAATAGGTCACGCGTCGGACGCAAACGATTTCGGCGACGAGGGTGCGGACACTCTTAAAAGCGTTATGAGCGCGCGCCCGAGCTTAAAAAACCTTCGTTCTCTTGGTTTATTCAACATCAAAAAAGCCGATTTGATTCAGCATTCTATCGAGTCGCCCATCGGTCTTTACGGCTCTTTATCCGAATTAAGCAAGGGCAAGGACACTACGGTAGGACATTGGGAGATAGCGGGAGTTATTTCAAAGCGTCCTCTACCCACCTATCCCGACGGATTCCCGAGCGAGGTCGTTGACCGCTTCGAGAAGGAAAACGGCGTCAAAATACTTTGCAACAAGCCCTATTCGGGCACGGAAGTTATAAAAGACTACGGCGACGAGCATATAAGAACGGGAAACCCGATAATCTACACCTCGGCAGACAGCGTATTCCAGATAGCGGCGCATGAGGATATAATCCCTCTCGAAGGATTATATAAGCTTTGCGAGAGCGCGAGAAATATATTACAGGGCGAGCACGCGGTCGGAAGAGTTATAGCACGTCCCTTTGCGGGAGAGAGCGGTAATTATTACCGAACGGGCGGAAGACACGATTATTCGCTTGAGCCGACGGGCGTAACCTTGCCCGACAAGCTCAAATCAAACGGATTTGACGTAATATCCGTCGGAAAGATACACGATATCTTCGCGGGACGCGGAACGACGGAAAGCAACCCCACTAAAGGCAACGCCGAGGGCGAAACGTTACTTTTGGATATCCAAAAGCGCGATTTTTCGGGCTTATGCTTCGTCAATCTCGTTGATTTCGATATGGTCTACGGCCACAGAAACGATATTTCGGGGTATGCCAAAGCTTTAGAGCATTTCGACGCAACGCTCGGAGAATTCATAGAAAATATGAAGGAAACCGACCTTATTATAATTACCGCCGACCACGGATGCGACCCCGGATACAAGGGCACCGACCACACGCGCGAGGACGTTCCGCTACTCGCTTACGCGAAGGGAGTAAAGAGCGGAAGCCTCGGCGAGGTACGCGGATTTTCGTCCATCGCGAAAACGATTCTCGACAACTTCGGAATCGAAAACGAATACATCGGAACAAGCTTTATTACCGATCTTAACGACGGGAGGGCGACGTTATGTTGAAAATGCACGACATTATACGCAAAAAGCAGGACGGACGTGAGCTTAACGAGGAGGAGATCTCCTATTTCGTAAAGGGCGTGACCGACGGCAGTATTCCCGATTATCAGATATCCGCGTTGCTTATGGCGATATGGTTCCGCGGAATGAGCTTTGAAGAAACGATAACCCTTACCGAATATATGGCTGACAGCGGTGAGACCGCCGAACTGCCGAAGGTCAAGGGCAAGAAGGTAGATAAGCACTCAACGGGCGGTGTCGGCGACAAGGCCTCGCTTATCGTAGGCCCTATGGTTGCCGCGGCTT
>JAZRLT010000112.1:0-4485 GCA_045646995.1 Eubacteriales bacterium
GATATTGCGACAGCGAAAACGACGTATTACAGTTTCAGGGTCAGGCATACGAGGTAATCGGCTTAGAGGAAGCCACACATTTTACAGAGTTCCAGTTTTTAGCCCTTACCGAGAGCAACAGAGCGTCGGGCAATATGAAAACGAGGTTCAAGCCGAGAATGTATTTCACCTGTAACCCCGGCGGGGTCGGGCACGAATGGGTAAAGCGAAGATTTATCGACAGAGAGTTCCGCGGGAGCGAGAAACCGAGCGATTATCTCTTCATAAAAAGCCTTGTATTCGACAACAAATACATTATGGAGAACAACCCCGAATATCTCGACACTCTTATGAACCTACCCGAAACGAGACGGAAAGCGATGCTTTACGGCGATTGGGATGCCTTCGAGGGAGCCTTTTTCCCCGAATTTAACCCCGAACGGCATATAATCGCCGGAAACGTCGATATTCCCGAGGGTGCAATACGATTTCGCGCCCTTGATTACGGCTTGGATATGACCGCTTGTCTTTGGTGCGCCGCCTGCGGTGACGGAAGCATTATTATCTACCGTGAGCTATACGAGAGCAATCTTTTATTATCCGAGGCGGCGGAGAGGATTTTATTATCGACCGAGAAAAACGAGCGTATAAGATACACCGTCGCCTCGCCTGACCTTTGGAACCGACGGCAGGAAAGCGGAAAAAGCGGTTTTGATATTATGAGCGCGAGCGGACTCAAGAATATGATAAAAGCCGACAACAGCCGAATAGCGGGTTGGCGAGTAGTAAGAGAATATCTTAAGGCAGGGGCTTCGTACGGCGGTGAGCCGAGGGTTAAGATTTCTTCGGAATGCAAAAACCTTATTCGTTGTCTCCCCTTACTCCGATTTGACGAACGCATACGCGAGGACGCATCGGACACTCCGCACGAGATCACCCACGCGCCCGAGGCGATGCGATACGCGCTTATGTCACGTCAGCCGAAAACACCGCCGAAATCCAAAAACCGTTTTACCGCAAGCGTTTATTCCTTCGACGAGAATAATTATTCCGACGACGGATACGACGTATTTTTCGGACGGTGACGAAAATTCAACAAGAGGTATTAATGAAAAAACAGAACAGAACGCCCTTTACCGAGGAATGGACTCTTTACGAAAAGGGCAAGGAGTACAATTACTCAATAGATCTTTATGAAAAAGTGAACACCAACGAAAGGTTTTTCAGAGGCGATCAATGGGATAACCTTAACTCGGGCGGACTTCCGACTCCGGTGTTCAATATCTTTAAGCGCATTATCGGCTTTTTCGTAAGCAGTGTAATGCAATCGCCGATCAAGATGCGTTTTTCATTTATGAGCCCTATCGGCGGCAACGGTTTTGGCGAGGAGGAGGCGAGTGCCGCCTCTGAAAAGCTCAACGCTATTGCAGATATGCGTTGGGAAAAGAACAAAATGAACGACCTACTTGCCTCATCGCTTACCGAAGCCGCCGTTACGGGCGACGCAGTATGCTACACCTATTGGGACCCCGAAATAAAGACGGGTCAGCCCTTTACGGGAGATTTTGTCAGCGTACTTATCGACAACACGAACGTATTTTTCGGTGACCCCAACTCGAAAAACGTTCAAAAGCAGCCTTACATTCTTATAGCACAGCGCGAAACCGTCCAAGACCTCATCCGTCAAGCCGAAAAGAACGGCAGACCGAAGGAGGATATCGACAAGATCGCGCCTGACGACGAAACAGTCGAGCAGTCGGGCGATATGGCTAAAATCGAGCTCGAGGGCACGAAATGTATTTCGCTTATCAAGCTTTGGAAGGACGAAAACGGGCGCGTTTTATACCGCAAATCGGTCAAAAACGCAATCATCAAGGACACGACCGAAACGATGCTTTCGCTTTACCCTATCGCCTTTTTCAACTGGAGCGCGGTCAAGAATACTTGGCACGGTCAGGCGGTCGCAACGGGGCTTATCGACAACCAGATAGTCATAAACAGGGGCTTTGCCATGGTTATGAAGCATATGATGGACACGGCGTTCTCGAAGGTGGTTTACGACGCGACGGTTTTAGACGGTTGGTCGGACAGAATCGGCGAAGCTATCGCCGTGAACGGTCCCGTCGAGACGGTTGCGAAGGTAATTTCCCCCGGTCAGATGCAATCGGGTATGCTCGACGTAATATCGATGGCTATATCCCACACCAAGGAGTTCCTCGGTGCGACAGACGCGGCGTTAGGCGACGTTGACCCCGACAACACGAGCGCGATACTCGCGCTTCAGAACGCGTCGGCGGTACCGCTCGAAAACGTAAAGCGAAGTCTTTACCAATTCGTCGAGGATATCGGGCTTATATGGCTTGATTTTATGTTTTCCTATTACGACGACAAGCGTTTAGTCGGTCTTATAAGAGACGGAAAAGCGGTTTACGAGGATTTCTCGTTAACGAGCCTTAAGGAATCGCTTTTCGGATGCAGGGTTGACGTAGGCGCGAGCAGTTATTGGAGCGAGATATCATCGCTTAACACGCTCGACGGACTTTTAAAGCTCGGAAGGATAACTACCGTTCAATATCTCGAGCGTATTCCCGACGGGCTTATTTCCGACAAGCAAAGGCTTATCGAAGAATTAAAGGCGGCAGAAGCCGAACAGAAAGGACAGGAATTAACACAAATTGAAGAGAATCAATAACGAACAGATCCTTGATACTATTTATGATCTCGCCGACGGCGCGGGAATGAGGATCGATGAATTTATCGCAAAGCTTGAGGAGGACTTCGGCGAAAGATTACCCGATTTAGAAAATATTCCCGAGGAGATCGCAAACGAGCTTATCGAAGCGAGAGAAGCGAAAAAGAAAGCCCGCAAGGAAGGCCGTATCAAGAAGAGCGAAACCGAAGCCGCCGAGGAGATAGCGCGTTTCCGCGAGATATTCCCCGACGTCAAGCCCGAGGACATTCCCGAATCGGTTTGGGAGGACGTAAGCGAGGGTGCATCCCTTTTACACGCCTACGCGCTCTATACCGTAACTCAGGACAGTCTTAAGCGTCACGCGAACGACGTCAACGAGCGCAACTCTAAAAGAGGTGCGGCTGCGGATTCACAGGGCTCGACCGAGCCGGTTTTCACCAAGGAGCAGGTCGAAAAAATGAGCGGTAAGGATATCAAAAGCAACTACAAGGGTATTTTGAACGCCATGAAGAATTGGCGATTCTAAAAAAGAAAAGGAGAAATAATTTTGGCTAACTACAACAGCATTGAAAAAATCATCAGCGCGGAGATTCTCCGCACCAACGAGGACAATCTCCTCGCAAACACCGTATGCAACACAAGCTTTGCAGGCGATATCAAGGACCGCGGCGACAGCGTTGTTTTCGTAGGTCTTAACGACCCCACCGTATATGATTACGAGGGCAGCATTACCTACGAGGATATCGACGATTCCTCGCTTACCCTTCTTATCGATCAGGACAAGGCGTTTTCCTTCAAGATCAAGGACATCGAGGCGCTTCGTTCCTCGATCGGTCTTGAGGACAGCCAGACCAAGAGAGGAAGCTATCTTCTCAAGAACGAGGTCGATACCTACGTATTCTCGCTTTACAACGACGCGGGCGTTATTATGGACGCGGTAGACGCGACCCCCGCAAACGTGCTTCAGACCGTTGCGAGTATGAAGCAGAAGCTTGAGGAGGCTAACGTACCCGACGGCAGAACCTGGATCGTCGTTCCTCCCCACATTAAGACCAAGCTTATGCTCGCGGGCATCAAGTTCCAGATCAACAACGGCGTAAACGGCACCGGCGCGGTAGCGTTCACCGACGAGCTCGGTTGCGATATCTTCGTTTCCAACCAGCTTTCTACCAACGATTCGGGCGAGACTATGATGCTCGCAGGCTCTTATTCGGCTATCGCATACGCAGAGCAGGTTCTCGAGACTCAGGTTCTCGACCGACTCGAAAACTCGTTCGACAAGGCGGTACGCGGCAGACTCGTATTCGGCGCGAAGGTAATCAAGCCCGCAGAGCTCGTATGCTGTCCCGTTACCGACGGCGGCAACTCTATTTAAGAAAGGAAAATAAATAATGAGTAAGATCATCAACACCACCACCGACAGAGGCATTTACGAAGCAAGCACCTTTGAATTTACCCCCGTAACCGAAAAAGAGTTTTCGGCAGACGTTTCGGGCGCAAGCGAGCCTATTACTCTTATCGTTGACACCACCTCCGACAAGAGCAACGAATATTCTCTTACGCTTATTTCCTTGAACGGCAAGAAGAAAAGCATTCCTCTCGCTGTCGGAAGCCTTAACGTTACCCGTCTTACCACGTACGGATATAAGAAGGACGACGGTTATATGGATTTCGAAATCAGCGGAAATGCAAGCCTTGCTTCTGCGGGAATCAAGGTCGCGGTACTTAAATACACCCCCGTTGTAAACAACTAAAATTATGGGGTTCCCTATCGGAACCCCCTTTTTAAAAGGAGGTAAAAATGACAGGAAACG
>JAZRLT010000113.1:0-6511 GCA_045646995.1 Eubacteriales bacterium
ACTCTCCGAAGCATCGTCCTCGGCGAATACAATCGTCGGAATGCAAAGCGTCATAAATATTAACAGCGCGAGCAAAACCGAAAGGCTGCGCGTGATATTCTTCATATATTAACTCCTTCCTTATAGATCCGTTCGGCTTCCTTCTTATCAAGCTCGATTTGAGCCTTAAGCTCGCCGAGAGATGAAAAACGCCTTTCCTTACGAATAAAGCTTCGAAAAGCGACCGTCATTTCTTTACCGTAGCAATCGCCGTCGAAACCGAATATAAAAGTTTCACATATAGGCTCGGATATTCCGCCGACAGTAGGCTTCACTCCGAAATTGGCAACACCGCCGTAAACCTCGCCGTCGAGCAGGCACCATACCGCATACACACCGAACGCCGGGGTAACAAGCTCCGAAGGGTATTTCTGGTTAGCGGTAGGAAAGCCCAAGGTTCTTCCTATTTGAGCACCGAAAGAAACGGGCGCCTTGAACGAAAAGGGGCGTCCAAGCATTACATTCGCTTTTTCGACGTCGCCCTCCGAAATAAGAGTTCGGATAACGGTTGAGCTTATCGGGGCATCTCCGTCAACCAAGGCATCGGCAGAAATAACTCTAACTCCATACGGCGACAAAAGCTTTTTTATAAGCTCGGCATCGCCCTTGCGTCCGCGTCCGAAGCGAAAATCATAACCGCAAATGACACACTTAACGTTCAAAAATCCCATAAGAAACGATTCGATGAAATCCTCCGCCTCCATATCGCGGAAAACGCTAAAGGGCGCGGAGATAAGCAAATCGACAAACAATCCGGAAAGCAGAAACGATTTCGAACCGTATTGGGAAAGCATTTTCACGTCCATTTTCGGACGGTCTTCCTCAAAGAAAGTAAAAACCGCAGAGGGAACGCCGTAATTAGCAGACTCGGAAACAAGTCTTTCTATAAGCGCACGGTGGCCCATATGGACCCCGTCAAAGTTTCCGACCGCAACGACACAGCCTTTATTTATATCCGCGTCACCGCGGAGCTTTTCTATTTTTAACGACGATAACATTTTTTCCATAACACATATATAATACCCTTTAAAATCCGCTTTGTCAACTTGCAAAGGTATATTTTCGTTATATAAGGCAATAATTAATTATGAACACGGTATCGGCAGCATACATATAAATAATCGGAGGGTACCGTGCCATGAACAATTCAGAAAAAACAACTATCGATTCGGTAATACTCGCGGGAGGCTTCGGAACACGACTATCACCGTTGACCGACAGCCTGCCAAAGCCTATGCTCCCCATCGCGTCGGAAAGTGCATTCTTGCGAAACCTCAAGCTTTTAAGAAAATGCGGATTTAAAAGCACCGCCGTGACGACGATGTATCTTCCCGAAAAAATAGAAGCTGTCGAATTTAACGACGGATACGTGGAATATTTAAGAGAAGACAAGCCGTTAGGCAGCGCAGGTGCGGTAGCGCAAATAAAGAACCGCGCGGACGATTGTGTTCTTATACTTTCGGGCGACGCGTTTTGCGATTACGAGCTCGACAAGGAAAAGGAAAAATTCATAAAGAGCGGACATGACGCCGCGATGATACTTTGCAGAACGAGTGAGGTCGGCGAATACGGCTCGGTTTGCGTTTCGAACGGACGTATCACCGCGCTTTGCGAAAAGCCGTCGGTGCGCGACACCCTTTCCGACCTTATAAATACGGGAATTTATTTTATAAAGCGACATATACTCGATATGATACCCGAGGGCAAGATATTCGATTTCGCCAAGGATCTATTCCCCGCTATGCTGAAATCGGGAATGTCGATAGGCGGCTTGGAGCCTATGGGTCATTGGTTTGATATAGGCTCGTTCGGCGAATATCACCGTTGCAATATGTGGGTTTCGGGCGGAGAAAGCTGTATCGGAAAGAAGACATCGATTCACCCCAACGCCCGAATAGAGCACAGCGTAATTTTCGATAACTGCACGATCGGAAACAGCGTTATCCGCGGAAGCATTATCGGCGAGGGTGCGGTTATCGGAAACGATTGTATCATCCCCTCGGGTTGCGTTATCGGTCCGGGTGCGGAATTGCGCGACGGCGCAGCACTCGCGCCGTCGAGTATAGTTCAAACCGGACTGACCGTTATCGGAAATTCCTTTTACGATTCCTTCTCCAAGCCGAAAAACTCCCTTGAATTTGACGACGACCATATTATCGGCGACGATAACGACGACGGATATTTCGTGCGACTTGGGCGCATACTCGGCGGAGAAGGTAACGTTATCGCCTTTGCCGAGGGAAGCGGAATGACTCTTCCGCACGCCTGCGAAATAGCCTGCGGCGCGTCAGAGGCAGGAAGCTCATGCACAGTCATATCCGGGGGCAACGACGCTTTGGCTTCATTTGCCGCCGCGGAATACCGAAGCAAGACCGCTTTTATTTCTCACAACGGAAAATACACCGAAATACGTCTTTTTTCGTCCTCGGGTATGCCCTATTCACGTGAGCAGCTGCGAAAGCTATCGTCAAAAAACGCCGAGAGCAAAGAAAATGCCGGAAGCGTATTTCTACTTCCCCACGGCGCGCTCATAAAGCGTTATTTATTCCATTTGAAGGCACGGGCATTCATACCCAAAAAGATAAAGATATCAAACGAAACCGAAAGCACGCTTCTTAAGGAATGCTCTGAGGAATTAAACGTATCGGCGGACTCTTCGGGCGCGGAATATTACGTTTCCAAGAACGGAGAGCGCGCCGAGGCTATACTTCCCGACGGACGAAGAGTTAATTATTGGCAGCTCCTTATCGCCTGTTGTATCGAAGGGCGCAGAGAGTTTATCACTCTCCCCCGTGACACTCCCGATTCGGTAGAGCAGATTTTAAAGCGACACTCGATAACCGTTAAATTTTACGGCGACAACGAATCAGAGGAACGACGCTTAGCCGAATATGACAGACTTCACCGCGACGGCACTCTTCTCGCTCTTACTGCGGCGGGCTTGGCGGAAAGGTCAAGCTCTACGTTAGGCGAGCTTATCGACAGATTACCGCCTTTTTCGATAACCACGAGGACAGTATACGCCGACCGCGACAAGATGGCTTCGATTATCGCGCGTTTGCGCGAAAGCTGTGGCAATACAAGATGCGCGGGATTTGAATTCGGCGACGGAAGAGCAAGCGTTATTCCGAGCGCCTCGGGCCGTTTCAGAATAATCGCCGAAGCGACCGACAGCGAAACCGCCGAGGAAATTTCGTTACGCGCCATAGATATGCTCGAAAAAAGCAAATAAAAAATGAAGGAGAATCCGCGTTGGGATTCTCCTTTGGTTTTTATCAGCTATTGAATATATACGACTTTACGAACAAGTAGTCGAGCATATTGATCTTTCCGTCGCCGTTAATATCGGCACGCTTGAACTGAGCATCGGTGGGAGTGGACTTTTCGAAATAATAAGCCTTGACAAGCATATAGTCGAGCATATTGATCTTTCCGTCGGCGTTAACGTCACCGGTCTCATATACGGTAGCCGATTCGACACCTACAAGCTCGTTACAAACGGTACAGAAGCGTTGCTTGCTTCCGTCCTCGGCCTCGATCCAATCGCCCGCGGTATGTTGCGCGTAATCGGAGGTATCGCCGCAGGAGCAGACGTGCCAGTGGTGGGTACCGTTGGTTGTCCAGTTCTTGCTATAAGAATGAGTATGGTTGGTCTGGTCCCAGTGAACCGTAGCTTCACAGTTAGCCGCCCAGGTATCCGCCCAATTAGCAGGCTTGGATTCGGCAGCGCAGTATATATCGGTAAGATTTTCACAAAACGCAAACGCGTTAGAGCCAACGAGAGAAACGTCAGCGGGAATCATAACCGTTTCGAGAGCAGAGCAGTTACTGAAAGCAAGGTTACCGATTTCGGAAACGTCCGAGAAATCGATCGCGGTAAGAGCTATACATCCCGAGAAAGCACCGAAATCGATATAATCGGTACCGCCAAGGTCAACCGTGGTAAGATAATCACACTGAGCGAACGCCGCCTTGCCGATAGTTTCGATATTGTCGGTAAGAACGAGCGAGGTTATATCGGTCTGACTGAACGCCTTATCGCCGATCTCTTTAACGGGAAGTCCGTTATAGCTTTCGGGAACGGTAATGTTCTTGCTACCGTAAGTGGCGAGGGACGAGAGAATGTAGTAGGTTCCGTCGGCACTGAGAGTATATCCAAAGTTATTAAGTCTTGCCGAATACTTACTCAAGTCGCCGTCGCAATTCTTAAGCCACGAAGAAAGAGGAGAGGAATAGGACGACATCTTGGGGAAGTAAAGACAGGGTTCTTCGCTTCCGTTGTTAGTGGAAATAGATACGTAATAAGGAATCTGATCGATGGTGTCAGCACCGATATCAGCGAAAGGAATAGCAAATTCCGCCGTGAACGCGTTTGAAGACGCAACGCCCGTAGCGTAAGCGGACGAGGACGCAAGCGAGGTTTTTATACCTGCGCCGGTGCCATTATAGTAGATATCGAAACTAGAAGTGTATTTAGCCGCATTGGTGGTGTTGAACCAAATACGAAGGTTAGTCGCCGAGCCGTTACCCGTGCCTGCAACGGGAGTTCCGTAAATAACGAACGCACCGTAGATAAATTCACCGTCGGTACGAAGCTGATATTTGGCATTAATCGACGTATCGGAAAAGCTCTTCTGCCAAGTACCGGTATTACCGTTTACGATTTCCCATTTATCGCTCTTCCAGCCGTTATCGCTTATATCGCCGTCAATCTTTATGGATTCAACGGGAAGCTCCTCGGAATCCGAAACGACGCGGTATTTAGCGGTACAAACGTAAGAATTGTCATGCCATTTAAGCGAAGGGGTGAGAGTAGGTGCCACGCCCGATTCAAGATTAAGGTTAACGAACTCGAATACGTCGCCGACCTTCCAAGTCTGAGCATCCGCAATAGCGTTATTACAATTAACGCTAACGTAATTTTCACCGCCGGTAGAGGTATAGTCGTTACCGACGTTAAGCAAATAGAGGAATCCTCCGTCGGGAATGGACGCACGATAGGTATCTTGATTGGTATTAAGGTAGTCAAGGATCTCAACTACCTCATATTTATTACCTCCGATAGGAGAAAAGGAAACAACGTAGCGCCACGCTTGAGAAGCGTTGTATTCGGTGTTGTTTACAATAACACCCGAGCCCTCAACGTAAATATCGTTATAATGCGTAAGCCAAAAGGTGTTCCAGCCTCCCGCTTCAGCCGCGGAAACGTTAGTAACCGCCGCAAACGGAATTACAAAAAGAACAACCAAAATCAACGCGACGAGTTTTTTCATCGTATCAACCTCTCTTTTTTATCAAATAATGCGTATACCTACGCATTATACATAATTATACTCTATTATATAATATTTTTAAATAAAGTCAAGGTTTTTTGTGCACATTGTTGAGTATTTTCAAAAAAAGTCTTCCGATGGCAAATGTCATCGGAAGACCGCTTATTTTATTCGGAAGCGTCGGATTGAGCCGAATCGGAGCTTTCGCTTGCGGAAGTTTCATCGGTTTCGACCGATACCCACATAACGGGACGAACCGCCACCTTGCCGTAATCAACGGCAAATTCGGAAACTATATTACCGTCGAAATTCACGTAGGGAGCGCTGTCCGAGGCGTCTTTCTTGCGAAGCCACCACCAGCAGGCGTTCTTTTGAACCCTCGCACCGCCCTTTTTCGCGGTATCAGTAGGGAGCGTCGCACGCCACGATGCGTACTCAAACAATTCTTCTGCTTCGGATTTTGAAAGAATGAACACCTTATCCGACGAGCCCTCGTTATCTACAGCAAGTATATGAGTTTTTTCATCGTCGTTGAACGCCGCGGAATAGAAGGATTCATCAAGCCATTTTTTAAGCGAGCTGTCCGCCCAAGAAACCTCGACTCGTTCGTCGTTATATACCCTCGTATCGAGAGCATAACGGGACATAACGAGAACCCTTCCTTCTTCCTTTTTAAGAACCTGCCATTCGATAGACTCGGTATTCGAAGCATCACCGTCCTGATCGTAACGTCCGAAGCGAACGGTATCGCCGACGTCAGCATCGGCAAAATAATCCTTTTCGTCACCTACTAAAGGCGCCGGAGCGTCGCTCGATTCCTCGGTGAACGAATGCTCAACGCTGTTATCTGTTTGAGACCCGTTACCCGACGAAAAGAGGTACGACACAAATACAGCCATAGCCGCAAATGCCAAAACGACAAGGATTACCCCGACCGCAACAGGTATAGGTTTAACGTCTTTTTTCTTAGAAGCCATAATTATTCCTCATCAGGAAGAGAAACCGAGCCTCTCCAACCGGTAACCGAACGAATCTTTTTGTACAAAAGCGAGGAAGCACGCATGCTTGCACGTACATTGGGGTGGCCGTTCGCTCCGGTCTCACTCTCGTTGCCGAAAATAGTATCAACAAAAAGAAAATGAACGTTTTCGTCTTCCTTTGATATATCTCTGATGGTATTTCTCAAGGTCTCGGCGTAG
>JAZRLT010000114.1:0-3545 GCA_045646995.1 Eubacteriales bacterium
GCCTGACGTGACCGAGCAGGGCTCGGTAGGCTTGACGTATACGGTGGTTGGCAACGGAACCTGTTACGTAACCGGTTTGGGAACCTGCACAGATCAAAACGTAGTTATTCCTTCAGAATCTCCGAACGGCGATAAGGTCGTAGGAGTTGCCGATAACGCATTTTACAGCTGCGATATCGTATCGTTGGTAATCCCCGAGGGCGTAACCGCAATCGGTAAAGAAGTAGGGTACAGCTGCGGATCTCTCGTATGGATACAGCTTCCCGACAGCTTAACCAAGATCTCAACGTACGCTTTCTATAATTGCGGCAGTCTTATGTCTGTCACCATTCCGAGCAAGGTTACCGACATTGGCGAAGGGGCATTCCGAGCTTGCGACAGCCTTTCCTCGATCACGGTAGATCCTACTAACAAATATTACGAAAGCATCGGTGATTGTCTTATTGATAAGACTTCAAAAACCGTGATACTTGGCTGTAAAAACAGTAAGCTTACCACGGATGCTGATATAAAACAAATCGGAGCGCGTGCTTTTGCCGGCACGAATATTGAATCGTTTACGATTCCTGACAGCGTCACCACCATAGGAGAAGAGGCATTCCTCGGTTGCTGGCAGCTTAAATCGATAGAAATACCGGCAAGCGTGCGATACATTGGCGCGAATGCGTTTGGCGAGAATTATTTGGAAAGAATTTTGGTAGATCCCGCCAATGAAACCTTCCACGCAAGCGGAAACTGTGTAATTGAAACAGCAACGAAAACGTTGGTTTTCGGCGGTCCGGGTAGCATTATTCCCGATGACGGAAGCGTAACCTCCATAGGAGATAACGCCTTTTATTCGTGCCACCGCTTAGAGTCGATTACCATTCCGAATAGCGTTACCAGTATTGGCAGCAACGCCTTCAACGGCTGCCGATTCACCTCGATAGTTATTCCGGATAGCGTCGTTAGTATTGGAGAAAGCGCGTTCAGATTCGCATATATAACGACGATAACCTTGTCAAATAATTTGACCGCTATCGGCAAGGAAGCCTTTATGCACTGCGCAAAGCTGACGGAAATATTTATACCTCAAAGCGTAAGGCTCATTGACGGAAACGTATTTTCCGGATGTGTTGCCCTTACAAGCATTGAGGTCGATCCGGCAAACGAAACGTATCATAGCAGTGGAAACTGCCTTATTAATACCAAAACAAAAACGTTGGTTGCAGGCTGTAGCAGTAGCGTGATCCCTTCAGACGGCAGCGTTACAAGAATCGGCGACAACGCTTTCAGCTTTTGTTCGGAGCTCACGACGATAACCATTCCCGAAGGAGTGACGTATATCGGCACCTCTGCCTTCTCATCGTGTAATAACTTGAAATCCATTTATATTCCAAGCAGCGTAACTGAAATTAAACAATCTGCATTTCACTACGAAGTGGAAGATATTTATTTCGCGGGCACGCAAAAGCAATGGAACAATATGTTGGAGAGGTCCGGATATTATTTAACCAACCAGACAACCGTCCACTTTGAATCCACTAATTAACAAAATTTTATATCGAAAAGAATATGAGGAGAGAAAATTTTTTGAGGGTTTTCTCTCCTCATATTGTATATAAAAATAATAAGTCAATCTAAACAGATAAGGTTTCCCCCCTCTTGACTTTTGAAGAAAAGATGTGGTATAATGAAAAAAACACGTTGTCCACATTATCTTTGAAAGGAGCTATTATTATGTCAAAGCCTACAATAGGAATTCTTTACGATTTCGATAAAACCCTCTGCACGACCGACATGCAGGAATATACTTTTATAAAAAATCTTAATATGACCTCCGATGAATTCTGGGGCGAAGCGGCATCTATTACCAAAACGCACGAGGTTGAAAAAATCCTGGCATATATGTTCGTAATGATTAAGAAGTGCAAGGAGAAAGGCATTCCGCTCACAGAGGAATATCTCAGAACCTGCGGAGAGAACGTAACTCTCTTCAAGGGTGTGGAAACCTGGTTTGACAGAATCAACGCCTTCGGCGAATCTATGGGTGTGAATATTGAGCATTACATTATCTCCTCGGGCACTTATGAGATAATCCAGGGAACGCCTATTGCAAAATATTTCAAGCGTATCTATGCCTGCAGATTTATGTATGACGAGAACGGAGAGGCTATTTGGCCCGCTCTGGCTATCAACTACACGCTTAAAACGCAGTATATCTACCGCATATCCAAGGGTATTCTCGACGTGACCGACGACTACAATCTTAACAGATTGCAGGATGAAAGTCTGCGCCGCATAGCATACCGCAACATGATCTACATCGGTGACGGAATGACCGATATTCCCTGCATGAAGATGGTCAAGGAAAAGGGCGGAAAGTCGATCGCGCTCTACCCTCGCGGAAAGAAAGAAACCGTCAAGCCGCTTGTTGAGGACGAACGAATCAACTACGTTTGCGTTGCCGACTATTCCGAAAGCTCCGCGCTTGAAAACATTGTCAAGCTCATGATCGAAAATATGGCTATACTCGAAAAGCTCAAGGCTAAAGAAATCCTCCAGCTTTCGCAGTATAAGAAAAATGAGAAATAAGAAAAGACTAAAAAAATCTCCCATTCCATTGGGAGATTTTTATTTTTACTTTACAAACCTAAAAAAGTATGATATAATGAAGTTGCCAAACAAATTTCATAATGCAATTATAGGGATATTTTTCTCTTTTTTCGGAAAGGGTGAATTATACCTTTTTTCCGCGTACATAATTTTCTACAGAATTTGGTAAAATCGCAAATTCCTAAAGATGATTATGTACGGTAAAATATCCGTGTAATTGCTTGAAATTTGTTTGGCGACAATCGGAGTTTGCGTTTTTCGGTGCGCTGACTTCGGTTGGCGCACTTTTTATTTTTACCGAAAAATGATTTAAATTTATCAAGGAGAAGAAAATGAAAAAATTAATTAAAACAATCTCGCTTTTTTGGGTACTTATCATGTGTTTCTCTATTATCCTGTCATCATGCAACTCTGATAGTAACAACGGCACAAAAGAATTAGATAACAAATCAAATGAAAAATACAACACTGCGATTTCCTTGATTGAAGAAGGAAAATATGAAGAAGCATACGAAATTCTGGCAGAATTGGGCGACTACAAGGACGCTGCCAAAATGCTTGAAAAATTTAGATATGTGCCAATTAAAGCAATTAAGGAAGAAACTAACAGCTCATTGAAAAACAACACGGTAATAACTTGTTTCTATAACGAGCAAAATCTTCCAAAACAATTGATATTCGAAGATGCAGACGGCAATAGGTCTATCCGCGACTATATCTACAACGATAAAGGAAATATCACCAAAGAGATTTATACCGGTTATAGCGGAAATACTGAGATAGTCGAATATACTTACGACAACAAGGAAAATCTTATAAAAAAGGTTCATAACGATTCCGACGGCGGCAAGGATATCTACGAATATAGCTATGACGACAAGGGAAATCTTACAAAAGAAGTTTTCAACAGCAGTAATCAAATCATTGACTACATCTACGACTATAATGGA
>JAZRLT010000115.1:0-20955 GCA_045646995.1 Eubacteriales bacterium
GGCGTCCTCGACGGTCCGTCTGATTACGATTTGTTATTTCTTAAAAATGCGATTGACAACGGAACAATTTGATACGTAATAATTATTAATTGGAACAAATTATAGAACGTCGCGTAACGGACCGTCTCTATCAACCCCAAAAATCTGCGATTTTAGGGGACCCCATTATCCGCCGGTCCCTACAATATACTATTTTGCACGCGACAATTAAAAAGAACGCACAATTAGGTCGATAAATAACCTTTTTTTGTGCGTTCTGTGTTATTATGCCAAAAAACGAACAACAGAAGAAGGAAACAACCAAAAAGAAGCGAGCGCGTAGCAGAGTGGATGCAGAACACAAAAAGAGGACTTGTCGAGTCCTCTTTTCAAATATAATAAAAATCAACGTTTTTTTCAAGGACATGCGCCTTGGAAAAAACTCCTATGAGTTTCGCGAGTTTGGACATTTATGCACAAACTCGGCGCGAGCGTACGAAACTCACAAACAACCGATTAAAATCCTCGGATTTTAATCGAGAGCGTAGCGATTTTGTGCGTTCTGTGTTATTATGCTTAACCTTACTTCTTAAACCAGATTGATTGATAAGGCTTTAACATATCGTCAACCGAGTCGTAGTTATTAAGAATAGCCTCGGAGCCTTCGGGGATAATATCGGGCATCGGAGAAGCGGTATCGGCAAAGTTCGAAACAACGTAAACCGTCTTGCCGTTTGCCGAACGGGTGTAAACGCTGACCTCGTCGCCGTCGTTTTTAAGAAGCTCAAATTCGCCGTCCTGTAAGCATTCGTCGGTCGCGCGTAATCTTAACAATTTGCGGTAGAAATTAAGAACCGAGCGCGAGTCCTTGTCCTGCTCTTCCACGGTAAAGCCCGTATCAACTTGGGTCTTTATCCAAGGTGTACCGTTCGTAAATCCGCCGTTTTCGCTCTTATCCCAAGGCATAGGAGTGCGTCCGCAGTCGCGCGAGCCGAATTGCATCTTCGCGAGAAGCTCGGATTCGGTAAACTCGCCCGTCGCCTTGATTTCGTTATATGCGTTTATCGTTTCGATATCGCGGTATTCGTCGATAGAGTTAAAGGTCGGGTCGTGGAGACCGAGCTCCTGACCCTGATAAACGAAGGCAACGCCGCGCATACCGTAAAGAAGGCTCGCGAGCATCGTTGCGCTCTCGTAGGGGTAGTTCTCACGGTCACCGAAGCGCGACAGCGCGCGGGGCTGGTCGTGGTTTTCCATAACGAGTACGGGATAACCGTCGGATTTGAGACCCTCCTCCCATTTCGCGAGGATGTCAACGAACGCCTTGCGGTCTACGGGCTCGGGAATGAATTTGTCACCGTTGACGCGTCCTAAGAGAAGATGCTCAAATTGGAAGGTCATAGTTAACTCGCCGCGGTCTTCGCCGGTAAGTATAAGCGCCTGCTCGGGAGTAAGTCCCCAGGTTTCGCCGACGGTTAAAGCCTTATGAGGCGCGAAAGCGCGCTCGTGAAGCTCGTGGAGATATTCGTGGAGTCTCGGACCGCTTCCGCCGCCGTAGGGACGGGTAAAGTCCTTCGATATATAGTTTATAACGTCACAACGGAAGCCGTCAACGCCCATATCGAGCCAATAGTTTATCATATCGGCGATTTCCTGACGTACGACGGGGTTTTCCCAGTTAAGGTCGGGCTGCTTTTTCGAGAAGAGGTGGAGGTAATATTGACCGGTTAACTCGTCGTATTCCCAAGCGCTTCCGCCGAATGCCGCGGTCCAGCCGTTGGGCTCGTGACCGTCAACGGGGTCGCGCCAGATGTAATAATCACGATAAGGGTTGTCTTTGCTCTTACGACTTTCCTTGAACCATTCGTGCTCGTCCGAGGTATGGTTGACGACAAGGTCCATAAGAAGCTTTATTCCGCGGGAATGCATTTTTTCGAGCATTTCTTTGAAGTCGTCGAGAGTGCCGTATTCGGGCGCGATTCCGCGGTAGTCGGAAATGTCGTATCCGTTGTCGTCGCCGGGGGAGGGGTAGCAGGGCGATAGCCAGACCGCGTTGACTCCGAGCGATTTGATATAATCAAGCTTGTTGATTATACCCCTTATGTCGCCGATGCCGTCGCCGTTGGTGTCGCAATAGCTTTTCGGATAAATCTGATAAACGATCGATTCTTTATGCCACTGTTCCATAAAACACCTCGTATTAATGTTTTTATTAGATTATAACAGATGTTTACCGATTTTTCTATACTTTTTTACCCGTAGAAAAAATTTTTTAATTTTTTCAATTTTTTTATAGACGAAATTGCATTTTACGACATATATAAGTATAATGAATTATAGAGGCGGCAGAGCCCGAAGCAAAAAACGAGCGAGGAAACAGACAAAACCATTTCACAATTGGAGGCGATGAACTAATGAAAAAAATAATTCTTATACTTTTATCGTTATTGGTGGCAACATTATCTTTTTATTCTTGTGATGATGGTCATAGCTCGGATGACAGTTCGCATAACGTTTCGCAAGAAACAGCGCCGAATGATGATAGCTCCGAGGAAGTGAACACGAGCGCTGAATCGGAGGAAAGCGAGACGTCTGAAGCTCCGTTTCAGAAGAGAGATATTTACAAGGTTAATTCGAGCGACAGAGCCGTGAACAACATATATGTCAGTAAGGATTTTGGCATACCGGGAGAATCATCGGACGACTATCAAGAGGTCAAGGCGACCCGCAACAGTTTATGGGGAGTAAGCGACACTCCCGAGAGCATTACTGTTAACTGGTGGGGAAAAGAATGCAGACTGTCGCGCTCGGAAATTATCATTGACAGTCCCGAAAAGATAGACAGTGCGACCGATACTTACGAATATACAGACGACGGCGGCACGTTATTAGTAGCCGTTGATCTTGAAACCCAATCGCCGATAATGATAGCAAACGCCGGTTCGTTGCAGTACTCCTGCGTTAATGATGGATTTATAACTAAGGAAATTGCCCTATCTAAACAAGCTGAATACGTCAGGAATGTTTTGCGTGAAATATACCCCGAAATAAATCTCAAAGAATACGAAACTATTACTCAGACTACGGTCGGGGAAGAGTTCATTTTTGTCAAATATACCGACAATGTGTGTACGGATAAAATATATGTGTTTATGTCCGGAAAAGAGATCACTTTAATATCGAGAAGTACCATAAAAAACAGTCTTGACGCTTTGCCTGAATTCACCGAGGAAGAATACGTACAAAAAGCAAAAGAAATGATAGAAGAGATATATCATAAGTATCATCCGGATCGCGAGGTGGGAACCGTTTCTTTAAAATACGATAGTGATGATGACCTTATGATTAGCAGGTTTATATACGGCCTGAACGAATACGTTGTAGAATACAGTGTCAAATATGAAATCGGCAGTCAAGAATACTCAATGAGAGTAGCGATTCCTTACGCAGATAAGGATGGTAATCCGTTGAATTAAACACTATATCCCCGTCCTTTATGGGCGGGGATTTTTACGTCAATTCTTTAAGCCGAGGATGTATGACTCTCAAGGAATATAACCGACGTTCTTCGAATATTATTTCCCGAGGTGTTATTTATGTTTTCCTTTTTATTGAATATAGCGTCGAAATGCTTTTGTCTTTTTCTCCGAACGTCGGATACCCATTCTTTTCCGCCGCCGTTATCCAAGGAGGAGGAGCATTCGCTCTTTGTCCGCACCCGCAAGGGCGACGTTGCCGCGCGGAATAAGCTTATCGAGCATAATTTAAGGCTTGTAGCCCATATCGTAAAGAAATATTATACCGCCGCGCGGGATCAGGAGGATCTCGTTTCGGTCGGCACGGTGGGGTTGATAAAGGCTATCGACAGCTTCGATATCGACAACGGTGCGAGGTTTGCGACCTACGCGGGGAAGTGCTTACAGAACGAAATATTGATGTATTTCCGTTCGCAAAAAAAGCATTCAAGCGTGACCTCGATAAACGACCCCGTAGACGTCGATAAGGACGGCAATCCGCTTACCTATCTCGACCTTATCGCCGCGCCCGACGATATCGTTGATTCTATCGACCGCAAGATAAAGCTCGAAAAGATTTTAAAGGCGATAAAAACCGTTCTTACCGACCGCGAGCGCAAAATAATGATGCTCCGCTACGGACTTAATCAAAGCGGGACACATTACGCCCAGCGCGACGTCGCGAAGCTTTTGGGTATATCGCGTTCCTACGTATCCCGACTCGAAAAGAGCGCGATAGATAAAATAAAGGAGTACTCGGAGAAGCAGGTTTGAAGCGTATATTTGTATAAAAAGTAAAAATCAACAACCCTCTTGCTTTTGGCGGGGCTTTGTGATATAATACGTTAAAGTCAATTCAAAGGGGTAAAATTCAATGAATTCCAAAATAAGAATATTTTCTGCATTACTTGCTTTAATAATGATATTCTCGGTTGCGTTCGTCGGTTGTTCGGATAAGAACGAGAACTCGAACGATGATAACTCCAACGAGCTTCATATTCCGAGACCTCAGCCTATCGAAAAGCTTACTCTTAAGGCGCTTCAGGCGAGCATTCCCGAAAACTCTCCCATAACCAAGCACAATCTCGAGTTCCAGATTCCCGAAACTCTTGACAAGGAATATGACGACGAGGCGTATTTCAACTACCGCGTTAAGTATAACCTCGACGATTACAAGATGGCTGACGCCGTTCTCGATGAGAAGGTCAACGAGCTCTACGAGGGCGCGGCCAACGTTTGGTTCGTTCATACCGGCGACGAGGTATTCCAGATTTCCGAAAACTCTTGGGGAATCATCAAGACGGTCAAGGTAAAGGCGTTTATCGACGGCGGTATTGTCGACGAGACCGTTACCTTCGTTCTCACCGGCTTGGAAGAAAAGAAATAAAATCAAATCGGACCGAGGCGAGAGGGAAATCCTCTCGCTTTTTGTTTTGCTTTAAGTTTTACATATTTTGGAGGATTTTTCGAAAAAATCTTATCTTTGTTTATTTTATGTATTGAAAATCCACTAAGCGTTTGATATAATTAATCATTACATTAAAAAAATAAAAGGAGAGTCATTATGAAAAGGTTTTTCAGTATACTTCTCACGATCGCTATGCTGACGACTTTGGTTTCCGCTTTTGCCGTTAACGCAAGCGCGGCTACGGTTATAAGCAACTCGTCGCCCGCTATTACGGCTAACGTCGGTACGGCGATTGACCTTTCGAGTTATTCCGTTGTTTTCAACGGCGATACTTCGGCGACATCTAATATCACTTGGAAGAACGGTTCTACTACCATTACTTCCTTTACTCCTTCCGCTAAGGGTGTAACCAAGCTCACCGCGACGAGCGGTTCCAAGAGCAAGACTATCTACGTTGTTGCGAAGAACGCTTCCGATACCGAATACGTTCTTTACGAAGCGAATATGGCTAACTTTGCGAGCATCAGCGCGCTTCAAAGCGCGGGCTGGACTTTCCCCAGCGCGGCAGGCACCTACGCTCTCTCGGGCGGTGTTTTGAAGCTTACCGCTACCGGTGCGTATAACGGCGGACTTGCCTTCCTTCCTGCTTGGCTCGCTGATTTCGGCGACTACAATATCGTTACCGAGGCTAAGGTCGACTCCTGCTTCAATAACGATACCTCCCGTTGGCTTTCGGTTATGTACCGTGCGACCACTCCTGCCGACGCGGCTACTTATTATCATTTCTGTATCCGTGATGCGGCAAGCAGCAACGGTGTAGAATTCACCGAGCGTATCTCCTCTGCTGACGTTTGGAACGTTGTAGCGAAGAGCAGCGCGAAGGCGACCACTCTTCAGGGCGCGTACCATACCTTCGGTGTTCAGGCATACGGCAACCAGATTAAATACTCTCTCGATGGCAGACAATGCCACTATATGACCGCTGCCACCTATGACAGCAAGGTTCAGGTCAAGAATACCAAGGGCTATATCGGCCTCCAGACCAAGGGTCTTAACCTTTCCGTTAAGAGCATTAAGGTCACCGTTCAGGCTTCGGCTCCCGAGCTCGAACGCGCATTCGACCTTATTAATATCAACCACGATAAGGGCTCTCTTATCGACTCCTACGCTAATATCCAGACTGTTTCGGGCTCTGCCTATAATTCTGTGCTTACGGGAACCAAGGCTCCCGGTATCGCATACATCAAGGCGAGCGAGGTTGCCGATATGGCGACTCTCTTTAAGACGTGTATCTCCTCCAAGACCATTCCTACCCTCTACGTTACTTCCAACGCCGAGGCGGATAAGGTCATCGCAGGTATGAACGCTACGTCTTTTGAAGACGTTACGGTCGTTTCCAACAGCGCTTCCGTGCTTTCCTATCTCCGCGGTAAGAAGTCTATCGTACGTACCGGACTTAAGGTTAACCTTACCAAAGGTACTCTTACCTCCAAGGAAGCTCACGCTATCCGTGTTCAGGTAAGAAGCGCTCCCGCTACCTTCTGTGTAATCGAAAGCACCTACGCTACCAAGCAGGCTGTTGCGGAATTGCAGGAGCTTGCGGTTGCGGTTTGGGTAAATATCGCGTCTACCCCCGGCACATCCGCTTACGACCTTGAGGCTGTAAAGGCTATCACTTCCGGTGCAAACGGCTTTATTTCCCAAAGCTCCTCCGCTCTTGTTGACGTTATCAATAAGACCTTCCTCGACGGTACTATGGTAAGAACTCCCATCGTTGTCGGCCATAGAGGTAACCCCTCTCAGGCGGCTGAAAACTCGATGGAAAGCTTCAGAGCGGCATACAAGAACGGTGCGGATATCTTCGAGCTTGACTGCTACGTCACCTCGGATAACCGAATCGTTATCTTCCACGACTGGAGCCTTACCTCTACTGCCGGTCTTACTACCGCGCCCTCGACCCTTACCACCGGTCTTAACAATATGACTCTCGCTCAGATTCAGCAGTATACCTATTCTACCGGTGAAAAGATTCCTACTCTTGATGACGTTCTCGCTGAATTCAAGAACGCTGATATCCGTATCTACGTTGAATTCAAGGGCGGTAATCAGGCTAAGTGTGTAGAACTCACCTCCAAGCTTATTAAGCAATATGATATGGAAGACCGTTGCGACGTTATCTGTTCTGCTACCGGCTTCCTTACCGAAACCTATAAGTCCTCTAATATGTACGGTATGTCCACCGGTTACCTCTGCTATCCCGAACCTGCAACCGTAACCGATATGACTACCGCGCTTGAAGCTCTCTATAACGGCTTTGTTATGGCACAGCCCGTAAACAGTACTCTTAACCAGCTTTGTAACCGTACTAACGGCGGTTGGTTTGGTCAGGCGGCTACCGACAGAGGTATGACCGTATGGCCTTGGGGCTACGGATTGTCCGCTATCAATACCGCATTCTTTACCGGATGCGACGGTATTACCGTTGACCATGCAGAATGGTTTACCAACCTCGCTAAGGATGTATATGCTACCGACTTTAAGATGGCGGTAGGTCAGTATGCCGCAGGCGGTATGCTTAATTACAACACTTGGGGCAGAACCACTCATAAAGCTTCTGCCGGAGACATCGTTTACAGCGTCGTTACCGGCGATTGCGTAAAGGTTGACGAAAACGGCAAGCTCGTTGCTGTTTCCGAGGGTACTGCTACCGTGACCGTAGGTCTTGTAACTTATACTACTACCGGCAGCAAGTATATTCTCTACGCTCAGCCTATCACCGTTACCGTTGACGGCAGCAAGGAAGCTCTCGCTCCCATTATCGAAGCTGCTAAGAACGTTGACGTCTTCACTTATACCCAGCCCGGCCTTGTAGCTATTCGCGAGCTTTACGAAAAGGCAATCGCACTTTACAGCTCCGCTTCTCCCTCTAAGGCCGAAATCACTTCGGTTTGCGCTGAGCTTTCCGCACTTCTTAACGATACCTGCTATTCCAAGATAGTTTCCAACGGCGCTAAGTATACCACTACCGCCAACACCCGTACCGACATCTACGCTGATGACGGAAAGAAGCTTGTTGACGGCACTAAGGGATGCGCCGACGGCGGCTCGAGCGCAAGTTCCGGTTGGGGCGGCATCAACAAGGTAGAGGTTACTCTCGATCTTGGCGACGCTATCAAGTCCAACGAATATAATGCGTATATCGTCGGCGGTGCTTGGGGTATTCCTAACCTCGAAAGCGCGAAGCTCGACCTTACCGTATCCTACTCGGTTGACGGCTCATCCTATACCGATGTCGCTGCCGATGAGGTTGCTACTGTTCTCAGCGGTACAGGCGCGTTCGACGGCACCTGGAGCGCATATAAGTTGAACGTTGTTTCGAACGATGCAGTCACCGCTCGTTATATTAAATTCACCTTTAATTTCTCCGGAAACCATCTCTGGATGGACGAGGTTGAGGTTATTTACAACCACGGTACTCCCGCTGCCGAAAGCGTAATCTACGTTGACGGCTTCAACTCCAAGGTCCTTTCGGGTAACTGCTACATTTTCACCTCTGAAATGGGCAAGCTTACCGTTGATAACGCGAACCACGTATGGACTCAGAACGTTCGTGCTAAGTGGAACTCCGAGCTCGGTGCTTACGTTGTTACCGAGGTATTCCACGGCACGGGTGCAGAAACTACTCCTTCCTTCACTCTTGCGGCAGATGAGATTCTTATCGCGGCACATAGCTGGGAAGAAACCGTAGCAGGCAGCGATCATAATTCTAAGCTTCTCGGCGCCGCAAAGGTCGGCGACACCGTAACCTTCTACGGCATTGACGTTGCTTCCAGAACCGTCGGAATTGCTCCGAGCCTTGACTTCGGTCATAAGCACGTTGCAGGCCCCGATGCTACCTGTGTTGACGATCAGGTATGTACTCTCTGCGGAGAGGTTCTTACTCCTGCTCACGGTAACCACACCGAAGGCGACGATGCTACCTGCGTTGACGATCAGGTATGTACCGTTTGCGGAGAGGTTCTTACCCCCGCTCACGGCAACCATACCGAGGGCGAATGGGAAACTCTCGAAGACGGAAGCAAGGAGCTCCGTTGCGAAATCTGCGGCGAGCTTCTCGATAGCGAGGACGCTCCTCCTGCTTACGAGCCCGGTGACGTTACCGGCGACGGCAAGGTGAATATGTTTGACTACATGATGGTTAAGTCTTACTACTTGGGCAAGGCTGATCTTACCGAAGAACAGCTCCTTCGTGCCGACATCACCGGCGATGGTAAGGTAAATATGTTCGACTATATCCAGCTCAAGTCCATTGTTATGAAGAAATAAGTAAAAATAAGTAAAAAAGAACCGTGCGATAAGCACGGTTCTTTTTTTAGAAAGGAAAAACTGTATGAAGAAAAGCGTAAACGCTTAATTTTCGGAAATGACCTCAAACTTGTATCCGACGCCCCAAATGGTCTTGAGGGACCAAGAGTCGGAAGCGTTTTCGAGCTTTTCACGGAGACGCTTAACGTGAACGTCTACGGTGCGGCTGTCGCCGAGGTAATCAAATCCCCAGACCTTGTCGAGAAGCTGATCTCTCGTGAAAACGCGGTTGTAGTTGGAGGCGAGGAAGTAAACGAGCTCCAATTCCTTGGGAGGAAGGTCAACGGCTTTGCCGCATACCTTAAGCTCGTATTTCTGAAGCGAGATTTCGAGATTATCGAATTTGATAAGCTCGCCGTCGGAGGTGTCGTGCTTCGCGTAACGGCGGAGAACCGCTTTTATGCGGGCGAATACCTCCTTCATATCGAGAGGCTTTACGATATAGTCGTCTGCGCCGAGCTCAAGACCGAGCACCTTGTCGATCGTTTCGCCCTTTGCGGTTATCATAATTATGGGCTTGGAGGAATGCTCGCGGATCTCGCGGCATATCTGCCAACCGTCCTTCTTGGGAAGCATAATATCGAGGAGCACCATATCGGGCTCGTACATTCTGAAAGCGGTGATTCCTTCCTGTCCGTCGTTGGCGGTGCGGACCTCGTATCCTTCTTTTTCAAGGTACATTTGGAGCAGATCGCATATATTGGAATCGTCGTCAATGACAAGAATTTTGGTCGTCATAGCAAATTCTCCTTTTTTGTAACAATTATATTTTAAACATAACTTTCATATCACGAGCTCATAATAACAGAAAAATCAAGCATTGTCAAGGCTATTTGGTTAACGTATTGTGTATTTTTGTTAAAATTTTATGTACTTAAAATGTGAAATTAAATTATATATTGCATATTCGGTGAAAATGTATTATACTATTTGTGTATCTTTATATATAATAAAGAGGGATTTTGATACCCTCTTTTGGTTCGGAAGGAGAAAAATATGAAGCTTGGAATAGTGGGATTGCCCAACGTCGGCAAGAGCACTCTTTTCAATGCGTTGACAAAGGCCGGAGCGGAAAGCGCGAACTATGCCTTTTGCACCATTGACCCTAACGTCGGCATAGTACCGGTTCCCGATGAAAGACTCGACCGTCTTGCTGAAATCTATAATCCTAAAAAGCTTACCCGTGCTACCGTGGAATTCGTTGATATCGCGGGTCTCGTTAAAGGCGCGGCTCAGGGTGAAGGACTCGGTAATAAGTTCCTTTCCCATATAAGAGAGGTCGATGCCATCGTTCACGTTGTACGTTGCTTCGGAGGAAGTAAAATTATTCACGTCGAGGACTCGGTAGACCCTGCCCGCGACGTTGATACCATAAACACCGAGCTTATATTGTCGGACGTCGAAATGCTCGAGCGTCAGATAGACAAGCTCACTAAGCAGGGCAAGGGCGACAAGAGCGCGCTTGTCGATGCGGAAATACTTAAAAAGGTCTGCGCCGAGCTTATGAACGGCGTTGCCGCAAGAAACGTCACGCTTACCGAAGCCGAAGCCGAGGTTCTTAAAACCGTTCCTCTTCTTTCGGGTAAGCCCGTTATCTATTGTGCTAACGTTTCCGAGGAGGATCTTGCGAAGGACCCTGAGGAAAACGAATACTACCGAGCGCTCAAGAAGGCTATCGAGGGCGAAAATGCTGAAATCATCGCAGTTTGTGCCGAAACCGAAGCCGAGCTCGGCGAGCTTGATCCCGAGGAGCAGCAGGCGTATTTAGACGATCTCGGAGTTACCGAGACCGGTCTTGATAAGCTTATAAGAGCTTCCTACGCGCTTTTGGGACTCATTTCCTTCCTTACCGCGGGCGAGCCCGAGGTTCGCGCTTGGACGATAAAGAAGGGAACCAAAGCCCCCGGCGCCGCGGGAAAGATCCATTCGGATTTCGAGCGCGGATTTATACGCGCCGAGGTCGTACCCTACGAAAAGCTTATAGAAAAGGGCTCGCTTGTTGCTTGTAAAGAGGCGGGGCTTGTTCGAAGCGAGGGTAAGGAATACGTTATGAACGACGGTGACGTTGTTCTCTTCCGCTTCAACGTTTAGCCGTTGATATTAATTCCGTATTACAAAAAGTAATAAATATAAAAACAGAAAGGTATCGACCAAAATGAAAAAACTCTTTTTGTGTCTTCTCGCGATTGCGATGCTCGTTCCTCTTATGGCGGCTTGTAACGACGAGGGGGCGACTACCTCGAACGAATCCGGTTTTGGAACCGATGAATTCAAGATGACTACACCCGTCAGAGACCTCGGCGGTAAAGAAATCCGTGTTGTCAACTGGGACTTCAACAGCTCTATCGTTGAACACAGCGGTGAAATTCTTTATGCTGAAGAAAATCCTTCTTCTGTTGACGACGCTAAAAAATGGGTCGTTGATCAGGTAGAAGAGCTCTATAACGTTGATATCGTCGGCGACAGCATCAGCCAGGCTGACGGCACCACTATTCAGGACATTATTAAAAATCAGGTTATGGCAGGCGACCCTGAAACCGATTACCACATCGCGTTCAACAAGCTTGCTGCTACCGCTACTCTCGTTGCTGAAGGCTATATTCAGGACCTCAACTCCATTTCCACTATCGATCTCTCCGCTTCTTGGTGGGACCAAAACGCTGTAAATGACCTTTCTATCGGCGGCAAGGTATACTTCACCTGCGGTGATATCAATACCTACGACGACCTCGGTACTTGGTGCGTACTCTTCAACAAGAATATGAAGGAACAGTACCTTAAGGACGTTGACCTTTACGCTATCGCTAAGGAAGGCAAGTGGACCTACGACAAGTTCTACGAGCTCTGCACTGCTGACAAGATCACTCACGACAGCAACGGTGACGGCGCACTCGACGAAAAGGATACTTGGGCGTTCGGTACCGAAACCTACAATATCTTTATCCACGTTATTTCCGCAGGCGAAAAGATCGCTAAGAAGAACGAGGACGACCTTCCTTACCTTACTCTCTCCGTAGAGACCCAGAAGACTTACGGCATTCTTACCGAAGTTTTGGACTTCTATAACGACGCAAATACCGTTTTGGTTGCTAATAACTATGCTACCAAGTTCCCCGACAATCCTTGGGGCGAAACCGTACATAAGGCATTCGTAGAAGGCAGAGAGCTCTTCTATATGTGCGGACTTATCCACGTTTCCTCCTTCCGTCAGATGGAAGACGAATTCGGTATTCTTCCTATTCCCAAGTGGGACGCAAAGCAGGACAGATACTACCACTCCGTTTCTATCGATAACTCGACCGTTATGTCTATTCCTTCTAACATTACCGGTCAGGATCTCGAAGACGTAGGTCTCGTTATCTCCGCTATCGGTGAGCTTTCCGAATACAAGCTTATGCCTGCATTCTACGACGTTCAGCTTAAGTACCGTGACTCCCGTGACGACGAATCCGCTGAAATGCTCGATATCATCTTCGATTCCCGTACCTTCGACCTTGGCGCGACTTATAACGAAAGCCTTAACGGTATTCTTTGGCAGTATACGTCTCTCGACAAGAATATCGCTAACAGATTCGAATCTGCGCTTCCTGCTGCAGAAACCAAGCTCGAGGATCTTCTTGAGCTCATCGCGTAAAAACTAATATAACCTATCCTATTCGGAACGGGATAAAACCCGTTCCGATGTGGTATATATGGTAAATTTAAACGAAACTAAAAACGAAAGGTAACGTCTTTATGAAACTATCTAAAAGATTAACGGCGATGCTTCTCCTTGCTGTTATGACATTACCGCTGATAATTGTTTCCGCATCTGCGGCAAGCCCCGTTTCGGTTACCGCCGATGCAGTTAATCCTACCGCTCGCGAAGCGGGCCAGCTTGTTGTTTATACTCCCGACTTTGGTGCTACTACCGGTACTAACGATTGGGGCGTAGAGGTCGTTGTTGAAAACGACAAGGCTGTAAAAATCGTAAGAAAAGGTAATAACGCCATACCGAAGAACGGCTTCGTTCTCTCCGGCCACGACGAAAATGCGGGAGATGAATCGAGAAACAAAGGTAAATGGCTCGAGGCGAACGTAAAGGTAGGCAGCTACGTTTACTGTAATCCCGCCGGAGTAATTACTATCTCCGATACCGAGATCGCAGAAAATGCGTTCTATTCCTTCGAAAAGACCTTCACCGCAGTTAATGGAACCCGCGGCGAAAATATGACCATCATTTATAATAAGATCGGCACCAAAACCGGCACCAACGAGTGGGGATATGAGATCGTGTGTACCGCAGGTATCGTAACCTCTCTCGGCGGCTTTAACAATACCATCCCCAACCAGAAGGGAAGCTTCGTCGTTTCCATTCACGGCGATCAGGTTACTTGGTATCAGGATAACATTAAGCTCGGTATGTCCGTTACTTATAATGAAGCTACCAAGAAGGTTACCTTCTCCTATGACGATTCTGCCGCCGTATCCGGCGTAAGAATGAAGTTTAACGAGCTTAAGGCGAATTACGAATCGGCTATCAAGCGCTACGATAATTTCGACCACGCTTCGGTAAAGGCTGACCTTGATGCCTTTGAGGCGGACGTAAATAAGCTCGAAAAGGATTATAAGTCCAAGAAGATCTCCACCTCCGAGCTTGTTGCAAGCTGTAAACAGCTCGATGAAAAGGCTGCGGAAATCACTCTTAAGACCTGTGAAAGCCGTACCGTCGAATATCGCGGCGTATGGCTTAGACCTACCGATAAGTCCGAAGCGTCTGTTGCTGAAACCGTTCAGAAGCTTTACGATAACGGCATAAATATGATCTGTATCGAGACTATCTACGATTGTACTACGATTATGCCTATGCCCGAGGGCTGTCTCTTTGAGTGCAACCCCAAGTTCGACCATTTCGATATGCTTAAGACCTATATCGACGAGTGTCATAAGCGTGAAATGGAGCTCCACCTCTGGCTTCCTATCTTCTACGTCGGCGACTACTATTCTAAGAACGTACGCCGCTCGGTAGGTATCAAGAAGCCCGAATGGCTTTCTGTTTCCAATACCGGTAAGTACTCCTACCAGCTCTTGGAGCAGGGTAAGGAGGGCGCGGGCCTTATGATGCTCGACCCTGCCAACAGAGAGGCTACCGACTACCTTCTCAATACCTATAAGTACATTCTCGAAACCTATGACGTTGACGGTCTCGAGCTCGACTATATCCGTTATTATACCCGTTCTGCTGACGGAAGCTACGATATGGGATACAACGAAGCTATTCTCGACGCGTTCGAAGAAAAATACGGAGTTCGTCCCCAGTATAATACCAAAGCTTCTTACTGGCCTAATTGGGTAGCATTCAGATGTCAGTACGTTACCGACTTCGTTGAGCGTATGAGAAAGCTCATCGACGAGGTAAGCCCCGACGTTCTTCTCGGTGCTGACGTAGCTCCCGATCCCGCTGAAGCATCGGGCTACAACTATCAGGATTACTATACCTGGCTTAACAAGGGCTGGATCGATATTCTCCATCCTATGTCCTACGGCTATGGATACGAGGAAGCGATTGCAGAGCAGGTTAAGAAGTGCGGCGATAACGCGTATATCGCGGTAGGTCTCGGTATCTTTATGAGCGAGATGGGCGAAGTCGATATGCAGAATCAGGCGGTTTATAATAACTCCGTTGCCGCTGACGGCTCGGTATACTTCGAGGCTACCGCATTTCTTAATAAGGGCGCGGGCGAATACCTCCTTAAGGGCGTATACAGAAACCGTGCGATCACTCCTACCTTTGATACTATGAAGGCGGCAAAGGCTCAGATAGAGGCTTGTAAGGACCGTATCAATAACGTTATCGTTCCTCTCGGCGGTATAAGCGAGGAAGGCGCAAAGACGGTTATTGCCGAGCTTGATAAGCTTTCCGCGTCCTTTACCGATAAGGGCTATGATAAGTCGGTTTACGACGGACTCAATGAGTTGCTTATCAACACCAATATGATGTCCGACGCGGCGGCTCGCGTTAAGGACGACGTTCGTCTCGCGCTTAAGTGCTACAATATCGACGGCAAGGTTTCCGATACCTCCAACGCTCCCGAGCTTCCCGGTGTCGATATCGGAGACGTTTCCAAAGGCGACGACAACGCTTCCGATACCGAAAGCTCTGCCGACGACAGCTCGTCCGACGTAAGCGTCGAGGCTGATAGCGACGGCATTCCTTCTTGGATATGGGCAGTTGTTGTTGCAGTCGTTGTTATTATCGCGGCGGTAGTTGTTGCTATCGTTATCCTTAAAAAGAAGGACTAACGAAATATGAAAAGAAGAATATTCGCATTTATTCTCCTTGTTGCACTTTTAATAGCATCTGTTCCTTTTTCGGCTTCTGCCGATAGTAAAACGGTTACGTTGAACGGTATTAATACCTCAAGATATACCGATAACCTTGTTGTATATACTCCCGCCCGCGGTACTTATACGGGCACTAACGCCTACGGATACGAGGTTACCGTTGAAAACGGAATCGTAACCAAGGTGGGCGGTAATAATAGCTATATTCCCGCTAACGGCTTCGTTGTTTCGGGTCACGGCACTGCCGAAACCTGGTTGCGCGAAAACGTTACTCTCGGTATGAAAGTGACCTATACTACGGGCGTTGTGAAAACGCTTACCGTTATGTCCGACGCCGATACCGTTAAGTATGTCGTAACCGCTGCGAGAGATAAAGCGGCAAAAGCTAAGGCGTACGCCGAAAACGCGTGTCTTATTTACGACGAAACCGCGGATAAACGCTTCGACTCTGCCGAAATGCGCTACAACGCGCTGACGTCATCCTCGACCGACAGCGAAATAACCTCTCTTGCCGAGGAATATACTGCGATAGCTACACTTTATCGCGAACGTGAGGTTTCGGAGTATCGCGGACTTTGGCTCCGTCCTACACAAAAATCTGCGTCAGAGGTTGAACAATACGTTCGTAAATGTTACGAAAACGGTATCAATATGATAAGCATCGAGACCTTGTATGACTCTACGATGATTTGTCCGATGCCTTCCGACAGTTATTTCGTGCAGAATCCCTCGTTTGGCGGATTCGACGTGCTCGGAGCATTCGTAAGCTCTTGTCACAGATACGGTATAGAGCTTCACTGTTGGATGCCCGTATTCTTCAGCGCAATTACTACCGATACGTATTACTCAAAGAGCGTTGCGGTCAAGAAACCCGAATGGCAGTTAAAGACGGATAAAGGCTCGGCTCTCTATTCCGACGAAACTAACGGTATGGTATTCCTTAATCCCGCTTCGAGCGAGGTTCAGGATTTCCTTATCAAAACTTATAAGTATATTCTTGAAAAGTACGAAATCGACGGTTTTCAGCTTGACTATATCCGATATCGCGACCGTACTACCAACGACGACTACGGATATAACAGCGAAACTATCGAAGCATTCAAGAATTCTTATCCCCAGTATAAGAATTATTCGATAACCTATAATACCCGCGCGAATTATTGGAACGACTGGGTTTCCTTCCGTGCTTCAAAGGTTACCGAATTTGTCAAGAAAATGCGCGACCTCATCGACGAGGTTGCTCCCGACGTTATCCTTTCCGCTGACGTGGGACCCTCGCTTGACAGCGCGTATTCCAATCTTTACCAAAACAGCGCTTATTGGATGCAACAAAATTGGCTCGATATGATCCATCCTATGGCGTACGGCGAAAATTACGCGCCTTATATTGAACCCTTCTTTAATTACGCAGACGCAGGTTGTCTCGTTGTCCCCGGCCTCGGAATATTTATGGATGAATTCGATGCTGACGATATGGTTATTCAGGCTCAACAGATGGCTGATATCGGATGCAACGGCGTGGTATATTTCGAATCGGTCTCCTTCTTCCAGAAAAAGACCGGCGAAACACTTACGTCTACGATCTATACCAAACATTCCGTCGCTCCTTCGAGAAATAACGCAAACACTATAAAGGCTATTCTCGAAAGAATCAGCGAACGTGTTTCGCTTGCGGTTAATCTCGGTAAGATTTCTTGGCAGGTCGGTAACGACGTCACCTGGACTGTCAATAACGCGTTGGCTGAACTCGAAGCAAAGAACGCATACGAGTCGGCGGGTGAGATCAAATATATCGCCGATACCGTAAAGCAATACGTTTCGACGGGCGAACTTTACGACCGTTTGCTTATCGACTTGGAATTTGCCTATGCGGCAGCGCTTCGCGATCAGGGGATCGACGTTATAACCGAAGAAAACCTTATGACCGATGAGATACCTTCCGATGCGGTTGGCGCAACTCAGCTTATTATTGATAAGGTTAACGGTAAGATTACCGGCGAGGACTCTTCGCTTATAACTGACCTTAACGGAAGCTATAATCTCAATTATGCCTTCGTTATGCTCCTTAAGCCCGTGGGGGGTAACGTTTACGAGCTTGTTGAGTCCCACGAAAACGTAGGCACCGTTAAGAAATTCTCTACTACTGTGACCGACGGTATGCTTTATGCCGCGTTCCATAGCGACGGTACCGGAAGCGGTCTTGCTCGTAAAAATCTTGCTAAATCGCTTACTAAGGGAACTCGACTTACTCTCTTCGGTGTGGATTTGGCGAGCGGTGGATTTACGAGCCTTAAGCCTATGCTTTACGTGACTCCTGTTGAGGTTTGCGAGCATAGCTATAACGCGGTAGTAACCGCTCCTACCTGTCGTACGGGCGGATATACCACTTATACCTGCTCGAAGTGTGGCGATAGATACGTTGGCGAGCATACTCTCCCCGACAGCAACGCTCACAACCTCGGCGAAGCTGCTACCTGTACCAAGGCTCAGACCTGCCTTGATTGCGGCACGACTATTAAGCCTATGCTTGACCACGATTACGACGAAATCGTAACCGCTCCTACCTGCGAAGACGAAGGTTATACCACTTACGACTGTAAGAACTGTACTCACAGCTACGTTGACGATTACGTTGATGCGCTCGGTCATAAGCACGTAGGCGTTGTAACCGATCCTACCTGTGATGAAGAGGGCTACACCACCTATACCTGCTCTGTATGCGGCGATAGCTACGTTGACGACTACGTTGACGCTCACGGCCATACCGAAGGTGAATGGGAAACCCTCGAAAACGGTTCTCAGGAGCTCCGTTGCGAGGTCTGCGGAGATATCCTTCAGACTAAGCCCTACGTTCCCGAGGTTGACTACGACGTGAACAACGACGGTAAGTTCAATATGTTCGATTACTTGACGATCAAGAGCGTCGTAATGAACGGAACCGACGACGAAGAGCTTCTCGCTCGCGCTGACGTTAACGGCGACGGAAGAATCAATCTCTTCGACTACGTTGCAATTAAGGGCGCTTACTTTAATCAGTAATTACTTACTAACAAAGAATAAATAACAAGGGGCGGACAGTTTAGGCTGTCCGTCCTTTTTTTATCCAACTTTTTTCGGAAAACTCATATTCGGATACAACTTGGCAACAAAATATGTTATAATATAATTAAGGCGGGATAGGTATATCCTGTGAAGCTACGCACGAAAAGAGGCGGAAATATGGCTAAAATACTCATTGTTGAGGACGAAAGAGCGATAAACGATCTTGTGAAATTCAATCTCGAGCTGGTCGGACATGAGTGCAGTCAGGTATTCGACGGTGAATCCGGGCTCACCGAGGCGCTGAAGCTCAAATACGATCTCATCATTCTCGACGTGATGCTCCCCAAGTATTCGGGATTCGAGATTATGGAATATATCGATACAACGCCGGTTATTTTTGTCACGGCGAAATCGACTCCCGAGGATAAGATCAAAGGGTTGCGTCTCGGCGCAGACGACTATATCACGAAGCCGTTTAATATCGTCGAGCTTATCGAGCGTGTCAAAGCGGTGCTTCGCAGAACGAAAGCCGATACCGATTACTTCGAATTTGACGGTATCCGAATTGAGTTCGATAACCGCCGTGTGTACAAGAACGGCGGAGAAATTCCTCTGAAGCCCCGTGAATTTGACCTTTTGGAAGTATTGGTCAATAACCGTAACCTTGCGCTTACCCGTGAAAAGCTATTGCAACTGGTTTGGGAATATGACTATGAAGGAGATACACGTACCGTCGATGTCCATATTCAGAGATTGCGCCAAAAGCTTGGGATTTCGGATAGGATTCAAACGGTGTATAAAACGGGTTATAGGTTTGAGATATGAAAATGAGATTTTGGCAAAAGACCTACATATTTACCTTGGTGCTGTTTCTGATCTGTTTAAACGTTGGTATTCTATCGCTCACGAGTTATACGTATAAGAAAAACGTTGAAGCAACCGAAAACGCCGTTACCGCAGAGCAATATTACGTTGCAAAGTCCTTCGAGCGCGATTATAAGGATATGACAGAATCGAACTCCTACAGCAACCCTTCGCTTCTGATGCAGTCCTTCGGAGCCTATTACTCAAATAAGGGATTGTACCTTGCCTTTGAAGAAAAAGGAGAGATTATTTATACAAACTTTCCGAGCGATGTTAATATAGAAAAAAACTCCTTGATCCATAGTGATATTTTTTACGGCAAGCGCCATATCGTGATATCCTCCGAGATATGTGACGGTAAGTACGAAATGATCTTCGCGAAGAACGTGGAATCCCTCGATTCCGAGTTCCAAGCATTGATGCTGACTTATACATTTACGGCAATCGGTGTTTCGCTTCTCCTTGCAGTCTGCCTGTACTTCATTCTGAAAAAACTCTCCGGTCCTTTGGAAAAGCTCCGCAAAACCACCGAGGTCATCGAAGCGGGAGATTTCTCTGTTACAGCAGAAGAAAAAGGTAACGACGAATTTACCCTTCTCGCAAAGAGCTTTAATGCTATGCTTGCCAAGATCAATGAACAGATGGCGGCACTTGAGCGTGAAGCAGAAGCCAAGATGATCGAAGCCGAGAGAAAGCAAATGCTCGTTGATAATATGGCTCACGAGCTCCGCACACCGCTTACAAGCATTCACGGATATGCTGAATTCATCGAAAAGGCAAATACAACCGAAGAACGCAGACTGATCGCAGCGAAATATATTATGTCGGAATCCGAGCGGTTGCAAAAGATCTCCGAAATACTTCTTGACGGTGCCTTTATCCGCGAAAATGCAATCGAAATGGCAGATACCGACCTCGGCGCCGTCCTTGCTGATGTTGCAGAAAAGCTCCAAATGAGAGCCGAGAAAGCAGATGTTGAGATCACCTGCGATACCGCCCCAGTAACTGTCAAAGGTAATGAAACACTTCTTTCTATGCTGTTCTATAACCTCACCGAAAACGCAATCAAGGCTTGCTCAGCCGGTGGCAAGGTGAAGATCTCTTGCACCGAAGGTCAGGCAATCATTGAGGATAACGGCAAGGGTATGACCAAGGAACAGCTACTTCACATAACAGAACCCTTCTACCGTACCGATAAATCCCGTTCCCGCGCCGAAGGCGGTGCAGGACTTGGGCTTGCTCTGTGCAAACAAATCGTCCACACCCACGGTGCAGAGATGCGCTTCGAATCCGAAGTCGGAAAAGGCACAAAAATATTTGTCACTTTTACAAGTTGGCAATAAGTCGGAGATAAGTTGGCGATATGCATTCGGTACAATATAGTCGCAGGATGGGAAAGTACCTGCAAATTATGAAAGGATGGTATGTATCATGAAACGAAACGTAAAGTTTTTCACG
>JAZRLT010000116.1:0-4364 GCA_045646995.1 Eubacteriales bacterium
CCCCTTCCTTGGCGTTCATCCTTCCCACACCTATAAGTTTATGATCATTCTTTCTCCGAGCGGATCTTACTACGCAGGCGGTCTTGCACCCGTTAAGATTTGCGTTGAAGACGAATACGTACGCGCAGTAAAAGGCGGTACCGGCTTCGCAAAGGTTGGCGGCAACTACGCAGCTTCGCTCAAGGGTCAGGAAAAGGCAGAGCAGAAGGGATACGCACAGGTTCTTTGGCTTGACGGTATCGAGCACAAGTACATCGACGAGGTCGGCGCAATGAACGTATTCTTTGTAATCGGTGACAAGGTCGTTACTCCTATGCTCGAGGGCAATATTCTTCCCGGCGTAACGAGAGATTCGGTAATCAACTATCTTACAGCTAAGGGATACACCGTTGAGGAACGCAGAGTTTCTATCAACGAAGTTTACGAAGCAGGCAGAAACGGCGAGCTCAAGGAAATGTTCGGTACGGGCACCGCGGCTGTTATCTCCCCTGTCGGCTTGCTCGATTGGCACGGCGACATTCTCGAGATAAACAACGGCGAGATCGGTACTATTTCCCAGATGCTTTACGACAACATCACCGGCATTCAGTTCGGTAACAAGGAAGATGAGTTTGGATGGAGTCACGAAATAAAGAGATAATCCAAGAAAACCAAATAATCGATACGGGAGCCTCGGACAACGAGGCTTCCGAAGTTATTACGGAAAATAACGAACGCAAACCGTTTTTAACTCGGATAAAGGAGCACGAATTATTCAATCTTCCCTTCCGTGTATTATGTATTTTAGCGATATGCGCGGTTATAATATACGCAATTTCGCGTTTTGTTCCCGCATTCGCAGAAATATGGACTCGATTTCCCGCCCAAGCGGTAAGATTCATTCTCGCGAAATTGACGGGATGGATTCCCTTTTCGTTGGCAGAAGCAATACTGGTTTCGCTTCCCGTAATTGCTATCGGATACATCATCGCTTCATCCATATCCACCAAGCGCGACGAGAGCAACTATAATTACTACCGTTGGTTACGTCCGTTATTGTCCTGTATTTTAGTAATACTTACGATATTTTTAGGAGCATTCGGACCTGCGTACGGCCGAAACAAGCTTGCGGACAATTTAGGTCTCGAGCAAAAGCCCGTTTCCTCCGACGAGCTTGCATACACGGGCGGTGTCATCGGCGACGAGCTTACAACATTCATCGACGAGATCAATTTTGACACGACGGGTGCTTCGATAATGCCGTACGATTACGGCACGCTTGTAGAAAAGGTCAACGAGGCGTTTGAGAAATATGCTTCCGAGGCGGATTATATTTCGCATTTCAGTTCAAATCCGAAGCCTATTGCGTTATCAAAGCCTATGACATACACACATATATCGGGCGTTTATACCTTTATGACAGGCGAATCGAACATCAACACGAACTATCCCGACTTTCTCGCGCCCTTCACTATGGCGCATGAAATGGCGCACCAGCGCGGTATAGCGCGTGAGGACGAAGCTAACTTCGTTGCTTTTCTCGTTTGCATCGGAAGCGACGACGCCTATATTCGTTATTCAGGATATACAAACGTAGCGAATTATATCGCCAACGCGTTAAACACGGCGAATTATAACAAATACGTTGATATGATGGTAAACCACTACCCCACCGAGGTTATGAAGGAGTTTGTCGCTTATTCGGATTTCTTTGACGAATACCGCGACAGCACCGCAAGCGAGGTCACGGGAGTAGTAAACAACGCATTTTTACAGTCTCAGGGACAGTCGGCAGGTACGAAGAGTTACGGTTTAGTTGTAGATTTAGCGGTCGCTTATTACAAATAATCGCTTACGCGCTCGATTAAAAACGACGCACCTGTCGCCGATTTTAATAAAGATTTATTGTATTTAAAAAGACGGAGTCAAGGCTCCGTCTTTTACTATATAGCGTCGAATTATAATTGAAATCAATCCTCAAATCGATATATTTTTCGAGGGTAAACCGCGACGATAATCTTATCGACCACAAGCAGATAGAACATATCGTCGGGGTTAGCGAATTTTAATCCGCGAAGCTCGCAATCGGTCGCCCATCCGTTTTCGATAAAATCGTAAACGGTTTCGGTACGTTTACGGTATCTCCTTTTAGAGAAGGTATCGGCAAGGCTACGCAAGCCCACGGGCTTTTCGTAGATCGAGGCAGATTGATTAATACAGTTCAGCCTATCCTCTTTTAACGTATAGGTAAGCTTTACCTTCGCCATAAACAGCTTAATGATGATAACAAGCTTACTAATTGCAATATAGATCGGATATCCAAGCCAAGCGATAACAATGCCGATAAGAGCAACACCGACCAGTCTTACGACGAATTCGACGTCTTGGAAATACTCATTCGGTTCGGCAACCAAGCAAAATATTCCCGCGGCGGAAAGCATTCCGCCGTATATCGCAGCCAAAACGCCAAACATCAAAAGCTCGAGAACCAATCCCGCGAGAAACGATTTAATATCTGAATTTATAAGGTTATTATCAATAACCTTCATTTCATTCTTATGCATAATTAACCGTTTTTAGATAGGAATTTAGCAATAATATCCGAGCAACGGAGCATAGTTTCGGGAGCTCCCGCATAGTACGCGGTAGGATAGGTTCCGACGAGGTCGCCGAAGCCTTCTTCATACGCGTTATATCTTTCGGGATAGTCGGGCTTATCGAAATATTGGGAGTCGATCTCCATTTCGAAGCCGATTTCGGTCTTAGAGGTCTTCTTACCGCCGATTATCTCGCCGTTACGGTCGAGGACAGCCTGAGCCTTAACCGACGCGGCGATTATACCGATTTCGTCTGTACGCGCGGGGTTAAAGAAGAAAGAGGGCTGAATAATAACAGTATCAAAAATATCGGTAAGGTTTACTACGTAGCCAAGGTTGGTAGAAGAAGACGCCGCTTCGTGATAATAAGGAATCCAGAGCATATTTTTTCCGTAGCCATGTACTCTATCGGAAACCTTATGCATAGCATAAACGATAGGATTATCAAAATCACGCTCGGGAGCGGAGTAATCAAACTTAGTATATCCGCAGGTAACGATATCCTCACCCGCAAAATAGAAGCCTTGAACGTTATTTTCCCAAATATCCTCGCGTACAGCCGCCTTGATATCGTCAACGGTCTTACACCAAGGCTCGGCGAAGAGGTGGGTCAACGCGTGGAAGCATTCAGCAGGAGGCGCGGAGAACCAAATCTTTGCATCAGGGTTTATAGCAACGATACGCTCGGCAAGCGAGTTAGCATCATTAATATAATCTCTTACGTGGTAATCGGCATTGATTCGGCTTTCGCCGGTAGCGTGATATTCGGATTTAATAATATCGAATCTCGCGGGGTCGCCGACCATATCGACGGTCATATTATCGATAATTTCATGGGAAAGTATACGAACGTCATTACCGTTTTCGTCGGTATAGCGATTATATTCCGAAATAGGAATTAGGAGGATTTCGTCGGTAGCAGAAAGTATCTTTTCAAGTTCGGCATCGGTAGGAGTATAATATTTACCTCCGTAATAGCCCCAATAACCAACGTAAAGAAGAACGCCTTTTTTCATAAGCTTATTAGACATAACTACCTCTTTAAAAAGTATTATAGTTGTATTTATATATTAACACAATTTTACGGGTTTGTCCATAGTTTTACGGAGATCATACAATTATATTGCGCCCTTCGACCCCCGCCGTTTATCTTTTACAAGAACAACAGAAAAGGACAGGCGTCGCCTGTCCTTTTCTGTTGCGAAAGAGCGACCAAAAGGTATATAAGTAGGGGTAAAAACGACTAAAAGTATTATACGGTTGTTATTTCACAGCCAAAATAGATTAAGTTGGCCTTTTTATCCATATTCCAAGGATATGTTGTAAAATTAAGCAAATGGCTTGTAGGCGGTGAAACGATATTTTTCTTAAATTTCCTAGCCTTTTTCCAAAACTCATCTATGGTAAATTGGGCAGGCAGTTTCTCGATGATCGCTTGTAGCTCGACAACCTCGCTTTCCGTGAGGTTTATCCAACAATTTGTGATCATTGGTCGTAGTTTGATTTCTGCATTTTCAAATTTATATTTATAGTCAGGGTTTTCTGTGAAATAAGCTTGTATTCCTGTTAATACATCCTGAGAAAGCGGCTTTAACCATGAAGCATCAACATAAGAAAAATCAATTCGGGGTTTCATCTTCGGTGTAAACGCCTTCTTCAGAATGACCCACTGACCAATAACATCGCCTTTTTCCATTTTACGGTGCCGCAAGAATAGTCTTCATCTGCTATCTTGGGTTTAATATCAATCAATTGCCAATATCCTGCTTCGCAGGATGTAACGAAATC
>JAZRLT010000117.1:0-4051 GCA_045646995.1 Eubacteriales bacterium
CGGCTCGATTGAGCCGTCTTTTTATTTTTAATTAACCTACGGTTATTTCAACAACGCATTCTTCGGACTCGCCGAGATAGTTATTATAGGTGTAGGTGAAGGTATCGGTACCCTTATATCCCTTTGCGGGGAGATAACGGAAGCTGCCGTCGGTAGTAAGAACCACGGAGCCATGCTCGGGAGAGGAAGCAAGAGTGTAGCGCGAAAGAGCATTGTCCGAATTAAGGTTACCGTTTACTATTGTATCAACCGAAGCCGTAAGCTTGAAAGCATCCTTTTTATCGGGAGTGACATCCAAATCACGCTTTGCGAAGTGATAGGTAGCGTCATACTGCATACGGCAGAGTTCGCTATCGCTGTACGCAAGCTTTGCGAAGTTTTCAAGGTCGTGATAATAAACGTGGATAGAGTCCATATAACCCGTCAACGCGCCGTAATAGAGATAGAGCATATATGTACGCGCAAATTCGGGATCACCCAAGCATTGATAGCTATGCTCGATCTCGACGCACATATTATACATCTTGGTAAGCTCGGCAGCGGAAGGTATTCTCCAGAGAGGAGCGTCGGTAGTGAAGACTGCATTAGGCTGCATAGAAACCGCATCAAAGCCAAGCTCATAACCGAGGTAATAGCGATGGGCGGTATAGTAAGGTACCCAGAGGAAGTTATATCCGGTAGCGTGAACGTATTCCGAGACCTCGGCGATCACATAAGCGTCGTCGTGTTCCCAGATAATAGCTTCGTTCACCCAATAGAAGCCGTCGATTTCAAGGTTTTCATATCCGCGGCGCTCAAATTCGTTAATACACATCGCGGTAAACCATTCTACGACGGTCTTTCTTCCGGCGGGAGTAGAAAGATCCTCGGAAACACCGTCCCCATCGACGTCGCCGAAGTCGGTCATTGTATCAAGAACGGTGAGCATCGTAAAGTATATCTTGACCTTATAATCGGTAATTCCGAGTTTACTCTTCACATCCGCAACGGTAGCGTCGAGAACATCAAGTCCGCTTTGACCGTCAAAATACATATTGTAGACGTATTCCCAGTCAGCCTTATTAGTATTTTGGTGTCCCATTGCACCCGAGGGCATAGGACCATAGGGTCCGATAAGGAAACCGTCCATAAAGGTATCCTTAACATTTCCCTCTTCATCAAGGTAAGCAACCATAGGAAGAAGGCTATCCGCCTGAGTACCGTTAGGGTAAATAATAGCAATATCCTTAGCGTTTATATTAGTGTTATCAACGTCGGCGTATTCGGCTCTTTCGGGGTTAGTATAGAACTTAACCGATTTGATACCGCTATCAGCAAGTCGGGTTGCGCCCTTAATATCCTTTTTACCAAAGGCTTCAAGTTCATCGATAAACAGAACCGCACTTTCGACACGGAAGCGGACAAATCGCGCCGTATATGTTTTATCGAGTTCGCCGCCGACAGTCATAGCGGTAGCCGTTTTATTGAGAACTTCATCGTCCTTACGTTCATAAGAATAAACCTTATACCAATCCTCGCCGTTTTCGGAGAGGAAGACATCAATATAGGAGGGACGCGAGATACCCCAGTCGGTCTGTTCAAGGAAGTTGACCTTAACCGTATCTATCGACGAGAGCTTTTCAAGGTCATAGAAGAAGTCGATAGAACCGCCGTTACGCGCATAGAAATATTCACCCGAATAGCAATAGAGAGTACCGTTCTGGCAACGCTTACCATCGGTAAGAATCTTAGTATCGTCGCCGGTTTCTGCCTGAGCGTTAGCATAATTCTTATTTGCGTAATAAGAAGCAGAAATTTGCTGAGGTCTGCCGAGAAGAAGATTTTGGTGGGTCTTATAGTCGGAATCAGACGAATCCCACAGAACGTCCTCGGTTACGTAGGGCATATCGAGGGTGGAATAGAGCATATTCGTACGGTCCTGATTGCTACCCGCATAAACCTCGATTTCTTCGATCCAATAGTTTGAAGTTCCCTTCGCAAATTCAAAGCGAAGAGTTTTCACGTTAATATATTCGGGAAGAAGAAGAGTATAGGCGTAGTTATTACCCGAAAGAGGAGCGTACATTCTTCCGAGGAAATCGAAATCTTTAGCCCCCGCAGAGCCGTAAACGTCGATATAATCGGGCAGACCGACGTCAATACCGCAGCCCAAGGCGTGAACCTTAACCATATAAACGTCATTGCGCTTTTTGCTAAGATCGAGTTTGATACTCGGGGTCTTCTTGGTGTCCGCTTTAATACCAACCCATACATCCTCGCCGAAATAGCGGTTAGTACGTTCACCGTCAGTGAGGAAGGTATCGTTCTTGGGAGCGCGCTCGTCAAAGCTTACGTTTTCGAAGCTATACTTACATGAGAGCGCGATATTTTCATAAGAGAGAGGAGATGCATCGGTACCGGTAGAAAGCTCCTTCCAAGCGTTGCGGTCGATATTTTCGTCCTTATAGGCAGCAGCCACGGTATCGACAATTTCTTTTTCGGGAACGTCGGCATATACCTCAACCTCGTCGAGGAAGTAGATAGGTTTTGCATCGTTTTTATTGATATAAACCTTTATGTATCGGTAGTCGGTAGCCTCTTTAAGCTCCAAACGAGCCTCAGAAACGGTATTATCTCCCGTAGGGATAAAGCGTATATTACCGAGGTTTTTGAACGTTTTGCCGTCCTTTGAAGCACGGAAGGTAGCTGTTGTGGGAAGCGAGACACCGTCGATACTCATATCGAGTGCGCGCGCAACCAAAACGTTAATTCTTTTACCGTCATCACCGAGATCAATATTGATATTACAGTTTTCATTAAAGCCTACCATTCTCGCGTCGATATAATGAGCCCCTTCGTTAGAGACCTTTTGACCGTCGGTAAGCTGTTGATCAAACTTATCGGGATATTCTTTAGTGGGGGTTTTACTTAAAGTATAGGGTTTGCCGACACTTATAAGAGTATGCTTTTCCACAGAGTCTTCCTCCGTTGATACGTCAGATTGATCGGACGTTGTATCGACCGTATCCTGACACGCGGTAAGCAAGAACAGCGCCGCGAGCATAAGAGCAAAAAATCTTTTCATATTTTTTCCTTTCTCAACAAATCAATTATACAAGGGTTTCCATTTCATCGAGCAATTCGTCAAAGAGCTTTAATGCCTGATTAATAGGCTCGGGAGAGGACATATCCACGCCCGCGATTTTAAGAAGAGATATCGGGTCGGTACTGCTGCCACCGGAAAGGAAGCGTTTATAGTCGGCAACGGCACTCTCGCCCTCTTCGAGTATACGAGATGCTATTGCAACGGCGGCGGCAAATCCGGTCGCATATTGGAAAACGTAGTAGTTATAGAAGAAGTGAGGGATACGTGCCCACTCGAGAGCGATTCCGTCATCGGAAATCATATCGGGACCGAAATAAAGCTTATTAAGCTCGTGGTATTTAGCGCAGAGCGCGTCGGCGGTAAGCGTTTCGCCGTTTTCGCTCATTTTACCCATAGCAAGCTCAAATTCGGCGAACATCGTCTGGCGGTATACGGTACCCTTAAATTGATCGAGGAAGTGATTTATGAGATAAGCACGTTCCTTTTTATCCTCGGTTTTGGAAAGAAGGTGGCGCATAAGGAGTATCTCATTACAGATAGACGCAACCTCGGCAACGAAGATAACGTAGTCGCTCGTACAAACGGGTTGGTTCACCGTGCTATGGTAGCTATGGAGAGCGTGACCCATTTCGTGAGCGAGGGTAAACATACTATCGAGGTTATCCTTATGGTTAAGAAGCACAAACGGGTGGGGTCTTCCGCTTCCCGAGGAATAAGCACCGCTTCTCTTCCCTTCGTTTTCATAAACGTCTATCCAGCGGTTATCAAAGCCTTCCTTAAGAAGAGAAACGTAATCGTCGCCCATAACGGCAAGTGCCTCAAGGATAGTATTTTTAGCCTCTTCATAGCTTATTTCGGAAGCGGCATCGGCAACTATAGGAGTATAAACGTCGTACATATGAAGCTCGTCCACGCCCAAAAGCTTCTTTCTCAAAGCGACGTATCGGTACATCTTATCCATATTTG
>JAZRLT010000118.1:0-9007 GCA_045646995.1 Eubacteriales bacterium
GTGCGATAGCACCGGTTGCGGGGATACCGCCGAAGAACACCGAGCCGATATTAGCAAATCCTTGAGCCGCGAGCTCGGAATTCGAGTTGTGACGCGAGTTTATCATATTGTCGGCAACGACGCAGGAAAGAAGCGATTCAATACCCGCTAAAAGTGCAATGGTAACAGCGCTGGGGAGCAGTTCGAGAATTATCGGAACGTTGATTTCGATTTCGGAAAGGAATGCAAAGTTAGGTAATCCGGTAGGGATATCGAAGCGTGTTCCTATCGTATCGACCCCTTCGTTAAATACGGGGATGAATTTCACCATAAGTGCGCTGACGATAACTGCGATAAGAGAAGGGGGAACTCGCTTTTCGAATTTGGGGTAAACGATAAGAATGATTAAACAAACAACGCCCACAACTAACGACTGCCAACTGAAGGTGTTGATGTATTCAATGTTTGCCTCGATTTTTTCGAAGGTTTCGATGGGCGAAACGCCTTGGTCGTAAGTGATGCCGAGAAAATCCTTTATCTGACCGATAAGAAGCGTTACTGCGATACCTGCGGTAAAACCGACAGTAATCGTAGTGGGAATAAATTTAATCAATGCGCCGACCTTGCATACACCCATAACGACGAGCAATATACCCGCCATAACCGTGGCGATGAACAAGCCGCTCATTCCGTTGACAGCTACGACACCCGCGACGATCGTTGCGAATGCAGCGGTAGGCCCTGCGATTTGAACACGGCTTCCGCCGAGAATAGCAACGATGAATCCCGCGGCTATCGCGGTATAGATGCCGCATTCGGGAGCAACGCCCGACGCGAGAGCGAGCGCGATAGAAAGGGGCAATGCGATAACTGCGACGATAAGACCTGCGGTGATATCCTTGATCGCTTGTTGCTTGGAGTAGTTTTTAAACGAGGAGAGTATCTTTGGCTTGAGATAAAAATCCTTCATAATACGCCTTCTTTTATATACGATTTTTGTATTAAAGCATTATGGATTATATCACCGAGCGGGGTTTTCTTCAATAGGGAAATAACCCAATTTTCGCCGTATAATACGCTAATATATGAAAAAATAGCACAAAAGAAAAGGCGGTGAATTTCACCGCTTCGGTTTGTAGACAAAGTCAACAAACTGACCAGAGGAAGAGAAACGAAGGTATTTTGTAAGAAAAGCGAGCGTAGGCTTACAAAGGTAAGCCAGTCGAGCTTTTCTTTCAAACCCTTGAAAATATAATGAAAAATAAGTTCCTTATAAAAAGAGAAATATGCTTCCCGATTTTTGACGTCGAGAAGCATATTTTTCAATTCGTATTATTTCAAGGGTGTAAAGACCGAGTTTATCGATCTCTGGGATTAGTTGCGAGATTTGATAACAACAGCGGAGCCTGCGATAGCAACGAGAGCGATGATAGCGAATACGATCATCGAGGAAGCGTCGCCTGCTTCGGGAGTGGTGGATTCGTCTTCGTCGTCAACTTCTTCGTCAGCGGGCCATTCGTCGCCTTCAACGTAAAGCTTGATCTTTGCGTCTTCAGCAACGGTGCCGTTAGCAACGTCGAGACCCTTGATTCTGTAAACTTCACCAACCTGCATGCCCTGAATGAATGCGCAGGTAACGGGAGTGGTGGTAGCGGTGTCGTGGAGAGCCCAAACGAAGCCGCCTTCGGGAATGGTTGCAGCGGTGCCGTCGCAGAGCTTAAGCTCAACAACTTCCCAGTTTTCGCCGTTAGGAGCGAAAGCAACCTGGAACCACCAACCGTTGGTAGTGTTTTCGGTGGTGTACATAATGCCGTCTTCACCGGTGGGGATAGAAGCGTCGGCGGGGTTAACGAGAGTTACGAAGAAAGCTTCGGTAGGAACGGTAACAACGGGTTCGGAGGGAGTAGAAGGAGCCTTGGAGAAGGTAGCTTCGTTTTCGCTGTCCCAAGCCGAGTAGGGAAGGTTAGCGGTTCTGGTTTCGCCTTCGGTAACTACGGGATAGTAGAGGCAAACGTTTTCGTTAACCTTATTAGAGCAGCAGATGTAGTAAGCAAAGCCGTCTTCACCGTTGAATTCAGCGAGATCGATCGAGAATTCTACGTAGGTCTTGCCGCCGTTGGAAACGAGAGCAGCGTTGATAGAAGAGTCAGCGATAGCAGCGCCGGAGTTGGTGGTTTCGGAAGTGTTGTACTTAGCGCCGGTAGCTACTTCACTTGCACCGAGGAATACATCATAGAAATGAGTATATACGGTAGCGCTGTCGGAGGAGTTGATCCAGAAACGAACGTTGGTGCCTGCGCCATTGCCGCCGGTAACAGCGTCGCAAGCGAGCTCAATTGCAACGTAAAGCTTGGTGTCATCGGCAGTCATCTGGTATTTGTAAGAGAGAGTGTCGGTGGTAGGAACAGTCTGCCAATAACCGTTGTCGGCATTAACGGAAGTCCATTCGCCGGTCCAGTCAGCGAGGTCGCCGTCTACTGCGATCGCGTCGTCAGCAAAAGCACAAACTGCAGACATGGAAACAAGGAGAACTGCGGTAAGGAGAAATGCTAAAAATTTCTTCATTTTAATGGTTCCTTTCTTTGAATTCGGGATTTGACCCTTTAATTAACTAAATTATATCATAATGAATGGATGATGTCAACAAAAAACGATTGGTCAATATACCGAAATAATGTGTTTTGAAACAAAAAACGCTTCACGGCTCAAATTGTGAAGCGTTTATTTGTTTTATTCTCCGTAAAGCGAAACGCGCTCCTGCTCCGTTTCGTGAATATAGGTAACGACCTTTACCGTTTGCCATATAAAAATACAGCTTGCAAAGAGCCTTAACGTGGCGACGTAGGAGTAAAGGTAAGGCACCGCATATCCCGCGGTCCATAAAACCGCCGTAATACAGTAGACCGCCCACGGAATACTCGTCGGCACGCTTTTTCCGCTTAAATCTATCGAGAGTGTTCTTAAATCCTTTAAGAAGGCACGCACGGCAAGCAAGCACGCAGTCATTGTGACAAGAGCGATAACCGCGCCGATTGCGGTGAATTTAAGCTCGATTTGATATACCGCGAAGGAATTTTCGGTGGGAAGGAAAAGGTGCCTGAAAATTTCCGCGCCGAGTAAAAGAACAAATGCGATAGATGAGTATATTTTTGTTCCCTTGAAATCGGAAATTCCCTTGAACAAGAACGAAGCGATAAACAAAATGAGAAACATAACCGACGCGGGAACGATCCTCATTCCGCTCATAACAAAATCGATTGCGAAAAACAATGCGAAATAAAGGGTGTATACCGAGATTTTTAGGCGAGTTGCTCTCGTTTTTTGAGGATTCGAGGTGTAGCGCGCGGTGTATTCCGAATCAAGCTTTTCTCCCGCCTCGGAGAAAAAGGCTTTGATAAGTCCGAACAGCGAAATATACCAAGCGATTCCGACGACCGCCGCGATGAAAATAAAGAGAATCTCTATAAGCGGCTTTGCCGTCATAATATCCGCGATCTTGTCGAGCTCCTCAAGCGATATATCAACGTTGTCCTCGGCGTAAAGATAAATCTCGATGGTTGCTAAAAGCTCGGGGATAAGCGTCGCCGCAAGACGTACAAAGAACGCCAAGTAGGTTAAAAACGCCGTTCCGTCGCACTTTTGCAACGCCTTGTTGCAGTTGTTTCGCATTGAATAATAGTTTATACCGCTGAATAACTGACGGAAGATAATAACGTAAAGTATAGCATCGATTATGGCGAGCACCGTTACGGCGAGCATTCGGTTAGAGCTGTTTTCTGCGGTCAAAACCGAGGTCATCGTTAAACAATGAACTGCCTCGACGACGGCGAGATAAATAAAGCATTTTCGTGCGTTATCAACCGCTCCGTCGAAAAAAGCGAGCTGGGTCAAACCGAAATAAATAAGAATGCATCCGAACACGTCGGGAAGTATATCAAATCCGCGAAGCAGGGGATTGATAAAAAACAAAAAACCAAAAAGAATCAATAACTTATTTCGCTTCGAGAGAGAAGCTTTATTTTTTGCGCTTTTCACGCTTTTTTGCCTCCTCGTTTTGCTTTTTCATTCTTTTTTCCATAGCCTTCGCATTTTCCTTGGCTAAATCCTGCTTGTCCTTTTCGTATTGCTTTTCGCTTGTGATAAGCACGAAGCAGGTGTGCATAAATAGTGCGTTTACGATTATAACCGCATATTGGAGGAAAAATTCGCCTGCGAGGCATATAGCGGTATATTCCGCGGGGATTCCGAAGATACTTGCCGCACGTATTCCGATTACTATCATAATGAACATAACGGTAAAAACGAGACGGTTGCGTGCCTGAGTCTCTAATCTTTCGGCACCGCAATCGTGAGCTATTTCTACGACGGCGCTAAGCCAGAAGAAGGACATGACCGCCCACGCGGCAAGGTTAAGTATAAAGGAGGCCGCGTTGAGCGCGGGAAGAGTATTAAGCTCGAGTATTCCCATTGTTGACAAGAGCTGTAATACTGCACGGGGGAGAAGGAATAGGGCGGATACCGATGCATGCAAAAAGCGGTTATTTAGCCGTGATGCAAGAAAAAAACCGTAAGCGAGTAAGGGCGGAGCGAAAATTTCGCCGCCCGTACCCGTAAGTATCATACATAAATATCCGATTAATGCGATTCCGAATCCCATTTATTTACCTCTGAGCTTATTTGTTTGCAGATTCGCTGTTGCTCAAACAGCATTTTTTGTATTTCTTTCCGCTTCCGCAGGGACAGGGGTCGTTAGGACCGACCTTTTCGACCTTCTTAACGGGAGTGGGTTTGACCTTTTCTTTGCTGTCGCCCTGCATAGTGGCAACACCGTTTAAGACCTGCTTGCGCTCCGAAACGTCTTGACGGGGGCGTGCCGAAAGTATACCGCGTACGGTTCCCGAACGGATCTCGCTGACCATTTCGTCGAACATTTCGCCGCCCTGAATTTTGTATTCAACGATGGGGTTTCTTTGAGCGTATGCGTTAAGACCGATGCTTCCGCGGAGATCGTCCATAGCATCGATATGCTCTACCCAACGAGAATCGACGTTTCTGAGTAGTATAGCACGCTCGATTTCGCGGAAGATTTCGGGAGTAAAGATTTCTTCCTGCTTTTCGACGATAGCCTCCGCACGCTCGACCAAAACGTCGATTATGCTTTCGCGCTCGAGGTCCGAAAGCTCGTCTTGAGAGTATATAAAGTCGCTGTCGTCACAAAGCAAACCACGGAAGGAATTTCGAATTTCGTCGAATTCCCATTCGTCTGAGACGTCGGATTGGGAGTGAACGTTAACGGTTTCGGTGATATGGTCGCGAATCATTTTTCTTATTTTGGGAGAAACGTCGCCACCCTCGAGAACCTCTCGGCGCTGCTGATAAATGCTTTCGCGCTGACTGTTCATAACGTCGTCGTATTGGAGTACGTTCTTTCTGCGCTCGAAGTTTTGACCCTCTATGCGCTTTTGAGCGTTTTCGATAGAGTTGGAAAGTATTCCCGCGTCGATAGGCTGATCGTCGGGCATCTTAAGTGCATCAACGATACCCAAAATTCTGTCGGCACCGAATAAACGCATAAGATCGTCCTGCATCGAAAGGAAGAAACGGCTTTCGCCGGGGTCGCCCTGACGTCCCGCACGGCCTCTTAACTGGTTGTCGATACGTCTGCTTTCGTGACGCTCGGTACCGAGTATGAAAAGACCGCCCGCTTCGCGTACCTTTTCTGCTTCGATCTTAATATCTTTTTCGTAGAATTCCTTTAATTCTTCGTAATGCTTTCTTGCATTAAGTATTTCGGGATCGTCGGTTTCGCCGTAGTTTGTAGCCTCGTAGAGCATATAGTCGTCGAGACCCTCCTTGCGAAGCTGATCCTTCGCGAGGAATTCGGCGTTACCGCCGAGCATAATATCGGTACCGCGTCCCGCCATATTGGTAGAAATGGTAATGGCGCCGAGCTTACCCGCCTGAGCGACGATCTCGGCTTCCTTTTCGTGGTATTTTGCGTTTAATACGTTGTGGGGGATACCGCGCGCCTTAAGTACCTTGGAAAGCGCTTCGCTCTTCTCGACCGAAACGGTACCGACGAGAACGGGCTGACCCTTCGCGTGGCATTCCTCGATCTGAGCAACGATAGCCTCGATCTTACCCGCGACGTTCTTGTAGACCTGATCGTTGTGGTCCTGTCTTATCATAGGTCTGTTCGTCGGTATCTCGATAACGTCGAGTCGATAGATTTCTTCGAACTCGTCCGCTTCGGTCATAGCCGTACCCGTCATACCCGAAAGCTTTTTGTACATTCTGAAATAGTTCTGGAAGGTGACCGTAGCCTGAGTACGGTTTTCCTCCTGAACCTTAACGCCTTCCTTCGCCTCGATAGCTTGGTGCAAGCCGTTCGAGAAGCGTCTGCTCGGCATAATACGACCCGTAAATCCATCTACGATAACGACCTTTCCGTCGCTCATGACGTAGTCGATGTCCTTTTGCATAATACCGCGAGCGCGGATAGCGTTGTTAAGATAGTGCATAAGCTCGGCGTGCTCGCCGTCGCCTATGTTTTCAACGCCGAAATGCTTTTCGATTTTTTCGATGCCGCGGGTCGAGAACATACAGCTTCTCGCCTTTTCATCGACGATATAATCCTCGGTGATTTCCGAGTCGTCGGTTTTTGCATCGAATTCCTTTATTCTGTGGCATTTTAACTTGCGTACGAATTCATCTGCCTTTACGTACATTTCGCTCGATTCGCCGCCGGCGCCCGAGATAATAAGAGGGGTACGTGCCTCGTCGATAAGGATAGAGTCAACCTCGTCGACGATTGCGAAGGCGTGTCCGCGCTGAACGACCTGATTCTTGTAAACTACCATGTTGTCGCGGAGGTAGTCGAATCCGAATTCGTTGTTGGTGCCGTAGGTGATGTCGGCGTTGTAAGCGATTTGGCGACTCTTGGTGTCCAAGCCTTGTACGATAAGACCTACCGTAAGGCCGAGGAAACGGTAAACGTTGCCCATCCATTCGCTGTCACGCTTAGCGAGGTAATCGTTTACGGTAACGACGTGAACACCGTTGCCCGAAAGTGCGTTAAGATATGCGGGAAGGGTAGCCATAAGAGTCTTACCTTCACCCGTTCTCATTTCCGCGATGCGTCCTTGGTGGATTACGATACCGCCGATAAGCTGAACGTGGTAATGCTTCTTGCCGAGTACACGCCAAGAAGCCTCTCTTACCGTCGCGAAAGCGTCGGGAAGAATATCGTCGAGAGTTTCGCCGTTGGCAAGTCGGTCCTTAAGTACAGCCGTCTGCGATTTGAGGGTCGCGTCGTCCATAGCGGAATATTTACTGTCCAAAGCCTCTATCTTGAGTGCTATCGGTTCTATTTTTTTAAGCTGCTTTTCGCTGTATGTGCCGAAAAGCTTTGTAAAAATACCCATATTGATTAACTCCTTGTTTGAAGTTTATATACTTACACAAAATACAGTATACCATATAACAGAAAAAAAGTATATAGTATTTTTGAAGTTATTTTGAAAAATCTTGCAATACGGGATAAAAAGAGGTATAATGTATTGAATATTGTAAAATGGAGTAATTTATGAGCACAGTTGCGGCAATAGGTACGCCCAAGGGCACGGGCGGAGTGGCGATGGTACGTATAAGCGGTGAAAACGCTTTCGACGTTGCGAAGCGTATTTTTCTCCCTGCGTCGCCCGAGCGATTTGAAAAATGCTTACACGGTACCGTCTATTACGGCTCTTTTTGTGATGAAAACGGCGTATTTGACGACGGTATATGCATTTTGTTTTCCTCGCCGCGTTCGTTTACCGGCGAAAACGTTGCCGAGCTTTATTGCCACGGCGGTCTTTTGGTTACCCAAAAGCTGTTATCCGCCGCGTTAAAAAACGGTGCAGAGCCCGCTCGCGCAGGTGAATTTACCCGACGCGCGTTTATAAACGGTAAAATTACTCTTACCCAAGCCGAGGCGATAGGCGGAATCATCGATTCGAAGTCCGAAAGACATCTTTCCGTCGTGTCCAAACAGGCTAACGGCTCCTTGAGTCGTGTGCTTGGAGGCATATACGACGAATTAAGGCTTCTTGCTGCGTCGGTTTACGCCTTTATCGATTACCCCGACGAGGATATGACCGACGTTTCGGTTTCGGAAATGCGCTCTCGACTTGCGGATATAAAAAACAGTCTCGACCGATTGGTCGGTACTCATACCTACGGTATGGCGATAAGCGAGGGTATAAAGACCGCGATAGTCGGAAAGCCGAATACGGGTAAAAGCTCGCTTCTTAACCGCCTTTGCGGAGAAGATAGAGCGATAGTTACCGATATAGCGGGTACGACGCGCGATATCGTTACCGAAACGGTACGCTTGGGCGATATGATACTAAGGCTTTCGGATACGGCGGGTATCCGTGAAAGCGAGGACGCTGTCGAGAAGATAGGTATAGAAAAAAGCAAAGCCGCTATTGAGGACGCAAGTCTGATTCTTGCGGTATTTGACCTTTCGAGACCGATCGATGAGGACGATAAGCGTCTTATCGGCTCGATATTTGAAAGCGGCAAAGAAGATAAGACGGTATGTATTCTTAATAAATCCGATATCGCTATCGATTTTTGCCACGGACTTCCTTTCGCGAAAACGATTACCGTCAGCGCGAAGGACGGTTTGGGTATAGATAAGCTTATAGATACCGTTTCCGAAATGTTCGGTGCGGGCGAAATCGGTGAGGACGACGAAATAGTCGTTAACGCGCGTCAGTGCGCCGCCGTGAAAAACGCTTCGGACGCGGTCGGGGACGCGATAAATGCGCTTGACGGCTTCACTCAGGATATCGCGGGAATGGATATCGAACGCGCGATGAGCGCGCTTGCCGAGGCTGACGGACGAAGCGTTAACGAGGATATCGTAAACGAGATATTCTCCCATTTCTGCGTCGGTAAATAATAATTTCGTTTGAGGACGTTTATATATGCAAAAATATATTTCCGAAAATTTAGATGTTGCCGTTATCGGCGCAGGTCACGC
>JAZRLT010000119.1:0-2048 GCA_045646995.1 Eubacteriales bacterium
AAGAGATAGCGTTGTTAAAAAAATCGTATAACGACCATTAAGGACAAAAAATGACCGAGATACAAAAAACTCTTTTCTTCTTACGCGACGGGAAATACCGCGATTTTAACGCGTCCCTTATACCTACGGTTGACAAAGAGAGCGTTATCGGGGTACGCACGCCCGAGATAAGAAAATTGGCAAAGGAATTAATAAAAAGCGGAAGCGCGGAAGGATTTATATCCTCGCTTCCCCACCGATATTTCGAGGAAAACCAGCTTCACGCGTTCATCATCGCCGAAATCAAGGATTTTTCGGAATGTATAAAGGCTGTCGATGAATTTCTCCCGTATATCGACAACTGGGCGACCTGCGACCAATTATCGCCGAAATGCTTTAAGAATAATTCCGAAAAGCTTTTACCCTATATTGACGAATGGATAAAATCGAGTAAAGCTTACGCGGTACGTTTTGCGATTCTTTGTCTTATGAGATATTTTCTCGGCGAGGAATACAGGGACGAATACTCTATCAGGGTTGCATCGGTCAAATCGGACGAATATTACGTAAAAATGGCTGTTGCCTGGTACTTTGCGACGGCGCTATCGACGAATTACGGCGAAGTTATAAAATTCATCAGCGAAAACCGTTTAGAAGTATGGACACACAACAAGGCGATTCAAAAATCCATCGAAAGCTATCGTATCGAAAACAACCAAAAGGACGAATTACGTCTTTTGAAAAGGTGAGAAAATGTACGACAATCTTACTAACGAGCAGGTCGGCAAAATCAAAAAATCAATCGGAATCGCGAAAAGGTTTTTAGAAAAATTCCTTATTTTCACTATTTTCAACCAATTTGTATTTTTCGTTCCGATAATAATTACAAAGGACCCGTTCGAGGGATTTTTCGTCACGAAATGGATAGTTATCGTCGGCGTTATCGTTTCATTCCTATTATTTTACTCGGCAACGAGAATGACGACGGTTTATTACGAGGGTATGGCAAACCGATTTTTAGACCTATCCCCCGCCCCCGAGGGATTAGGCAGTAAGCTTTCCTTCATGTTCGCTCAAAAAGAGGTCAAAATCGAATTAATCCTATTCGGTATGACATACCTTATCCTACCGCCCAAGCTACTCAACGCGGGCTACGTATGGCTTTTCGCGGGGTTCGGCGACGGAATAATCGCAAGAATAAAGGTTTTGTCGATAATCTTACCGATATTATTCATACTTTACGTGCTCGCTAACCTATCGGCGATGAATTATTGGAACAAGGAGGAGCGCAAATCGCGCGACAAGTACAAGGATTTATCCGATAAGGAGATATCCGAGCGAAAGAAGTCCGAAAAGCGCGAGCTAATACGCTTTAAGGCGACGCTTATTTTCGGTTATTTCTTCGGAAGCTTGGTTTTAATCTTCTTCGTTCCCTCGTTACTTATAACGCTTTCGCCGATATTGACGTTATTGCTGGATATAAAAATCCTTATTATCGCACTCCTTATAGTTTTCTTCCCATGGCTATTCCGCAACGCGAGAGCGATATTCAAGCGTTGGAAATTCATAAGGCAGTTAAAAAAATTATGCCGCGAGAGGAAATATAAGCTTTCGCGCATAAAGAGCCCCTACAAGTCGCTTTTCAAGCCCCAAGAGGGCGAAAGCTTCTCGGTATACATACAAAAGAAGCGATACGCCTGCAAGCTTATAACGGGCAAGAAGCGGTCACAGCCGATCTATATTATGCCGAACGGAACGGCGGCGTTTTTAATAAAGATTCGATTCTTGAGACTCGTTTTATTCTCCTACACGAAGTCCTTCGATTTCAGCTATGAAGCCGATTGCAAGAAGGTACTTATTATCAACCCGATACCGCAAAGGGTATTACTTCCCCGCGCCGAGTTCGACGACCTTTTGGACGAGCGTTCGATGCTTACCGGAAGAACAGCCCGCAGGGCAATCGTAACCGAGGTTTCAAACAAAAGCACCGACTCACACGAGCTCGACAACGGCGACATTGTCGGCGGATACGAGATATACTCCGCAAGAGCGTTTTTAAACGCATTGGA
>JAZRLT010000120.1:0-27605 GCA_045646995.1 Eubacteriales bacterium
TCACAGAACGACATGGCTACGATCCGACTTCCGAGCAAAGGTCGGTGTTCCCCTACGTTTACGGCAATTTAACCAATCTGGTAATTCGCGGTGATATCGTTACGGATTATGCCGCGCAGCCTATTCGTACAAACCGCGGTAATATTATAAACAGCATTTTCGATTGCTATCTCAGCGCGTATATGACTAACGGCGTGGTTTATTCCAACTATACCTATCTTTATAACGTGTATGCCTCGGGTATGATGAAGGGCACAAGCCTTAACCCTGTTTCAAGCGGAACTGTTGACGGTTCTGTTTCCCAAAATGTCTACCATCATTTTATCGATCCGAACGGCAATGCAATCACAGGCACCGTTGGTACAAGAAGTACGGATATTTCTGCGGTTGCAACTGCATTTAACGACCGCACCTCGGCAAATTATGCCGCTGCAAAATCCAAAATCGGTGCTACCGAATTCTGTACGGCTCTTTCAACGGGTGGCTTTTTGCACTTCCTTTCCGGCAAAGATGTACCCGGCAACCTTGCACTTTACAAACCCTTTACCCCTCACGGCTTCTACACTCAGCAGGGCGAATGGCCTGCGGATTACCGCGGCAATTTGACCGACGGCATCACGGCATCACAGCTAACCTACGATGATTCTTGGTACGGCTTTAATGCCAAAGCCAGCGATGACGGTGTGTGCAACGTAACAAACGGCATAGGCGAGGTAGTTATCGACCTTCAGGGCAATTATTCGATCACTACGGTAAAAACCCATATTTATATCGGTGCCGAAAGCGGTATAACCCCGCCCAACTTCATTCGCGTTTCTGCGTCTTTTGACGGTGAGACTTATTCCGAAGCGGTGGAAATTCCCGTTCCAACAACGGGGGAAAATAATGTGGCATGGGCAACAAAGGACCTTGCTCTTGAGGGCAGATACGTTAAATTGGAATACGGTCTTGCGGGCTCGTTTGTCTTTGTGGATGAAATTCAGGTATTTGGCTCGGTTTATGAGTATACAGAACCCGACCAGCCTTCCGATCCCGTTGACCCTGACGTTCCCGTTGACCCTGACGAGCCTATCAAGGGCGATATCAACGGTGACGGCAAAGTGAATATGTTCGACTATCTGGCAGTAAAATCTATTTACTTCAAAAAACATACTCCCTCGGACGACGAATTGGCGCGTGCCGACGTTAATGAAGACGGCAAAGTGAATATGTTCGATTATCTGGCAGTAAAGAATTTGTGCTTCTAAATTTCTGTAGTTTCACAGAGCTTGCCTATCTTGATATTGATTAGGAGAAAAATCATGTCGGACTGTATTACAAAAATTATTCCGCGCGATCCCCTTTTTATCGCTACGGAGACGTCGCTTTCTAATGCAAAAGCGATAATTCTCCAAAGCATTAAATGCGATTCCGTAGTGATTGAACATAACGAAACACCAAGCTTTATTGACTGCGGCTCGAATCTCGAATCTATCAGATGTCCCGAATGCGGAGAAGAGCTTGATTTCGGATGGTGGGGAGAGGCTATGGACGGAGCTTTCGAAGGGGGATTTTTGACGTTAGAAGTCGAAACGCCTTGTTGCGCCAAGAAGACTTCGCTTAATGAGCTTCGCTATGATTTTCCGTGTGGGTTCGCTTGTTGCGCGGTAAACGTATTAAATCCCGTTTCTCCGATTGATGAAAAAACGCTTGATTCTGTACGGTATATACTCGGGACGGACGTTCGGGTTATCCAAGCGCATACCTAAAGACGATTATCAAATAGGATAAGATATGTACAACAAGGTCTATATAGAAATAACGAATATATGTAATATGAGCTGCTCGTTTTGCCACGGGCATAAGAGAAGTCCGAGGACTATGTCGCCCGATGAATTTTCGATGATTCTCGATAAATTGAGAGACAAAACGAAATATATTTACTACCACCTTATGGGCGAACCTCTCGTTCATCCTCTGCTTTCCTGGTATATAAAAATGGCGGGGGAGCGTGGGTACAAGTCGATAATTACGACCAACGGTACGCTATTGGAGCCCTACGGAGACGAAATTCTCGACGCGGGATTGCATAAGGTCAATATTTCGCTTCACAGCTTTGAAAACGGAAGCGATGAAAAGCATAAGCAATACGTACAACTTATTTCCGATTTCGCAAAAAAAGCCGCGGAAAAGGGTACGATAGTCGTTTTCCGTCTTTGGAACAAGGGTTGTGATGACGGTAAAAATGAAGCCTCGATCGAGCTGTTAAAAGAAAATATTTCGGGCGATTGGGTCGAGAATACCCGAGGAATAAGAATACGCGATAAAATTTATCTCGAATGGGGCGATAGATTCGAATGGCCCGACGAAAACGCCGAGATAAAGGGCGAAAAATTCTTCTGTTACGGTCTTAAGGATCAATTCGGTATTCTTGTCGACGGTACCGTCGTGCCCTGCTGTCTTGACAGCGAAGGGGTAATTAACCTCGGAAATATCTTCGAGGAGGATATTGACGATATTCTTTCTTCCGAGCGCGCCCGTGCGATGGTCGAGGGCTTCAAATGCGGAATCGCGTCTGAAGACCTTTGTAAAAGATGCGGTTATGCCCAAAGGTTTGTGTAACAGGTCGAGGTGAATAAAATGTTGGGTTTTTTGAAAAAGAAAAAAGAAATCAACTCGCCGAAAATTGTCGATGAAATAGAAAATGCGGTATATACCCATCTTAAGCCGTACGGATTCAAAAAGCACGGACGTACGCTCCACCGCTTCGTTTCGGGAGATATCTCTCAGGTTATCAATTTCCAAATCGGGCTTTATACGCACGGAATGAACGGATTGCTTTGCGTAAATCTCGGAATCCGTGTTCCTGAATGCCAAGAAAGATGCTTCGAAGCAAAAAACGATAAGAAGTATTATCCGGAGTATGAATGTAACATACGTTCGCGATTGGGGATAGTAAGCGTGGGAAAAGAAACATGGTATGATCTCCGCAAGCGGACCGATAAAATCACAAAAAGTATAATTGAAGAGATAGACAAGTATGTTTTGCCTGCCTATGAGGTGTTGAACAGCCGAGAGGCAATACTTACACATCGAAGAGAGTATCCTTTGCTGGATAACATGAGCCCGTTGATTGATTTGGATGAATGTATGATTTACGGTCATCTTGGAGATATTGAAAAGGCAAAGGAATGCTTCGAAAAGTATTACAAGACTGAAGTCGATGAATACAACGATTCGATGACGAATGGAAAAAAGATATATCTGAAAAAAGGCGAACGTGTTATACACGGAGGACAGGAGATAACCGCCGAAGAGGACGGATACGTAACGGTATACGGCGCGAGCCACGGTCATATCGATTATCTCGACGGTTTGGCGGAGAAGCTCGGCTTAAGATTAAATACAAAATAGAGTATCACAACGGCGGAGAGCGGGGCTCGCCGCCGTTTTTCTTTCTTTCCTATTGACTTTCACCTTACGGCATGCTAAAATAACAAGCGATATATAACAAGCGATATATTTCGGAGGTGTGCTATGGCGCCTAAGATCAAGGTTACGAGAGAGGATATTGTAAATACGGCGATCGATATAGTTCGTGTCGGCGGGACGCAGGCGATCAACGCTCGGACGGTGGCTTCGGTTTTGAATTGCTCGACCCAGCCGGTGTTTTCGAATTTCGCCTCGATGGAGGATTTGCGATTTGCGGTCGTCGAGAGGGCAAATTCGATTTATGAAGAATATATCAAGCGCGAAATAGAAAGCGGGGAATATCCCGCATATAAGGCGAGCGGAGTAGCGTATATCCGTTTTGCGAAGGACGAGACCGAGCTTTTCAAGCTTCTTTTTATGCGCGACAGGTCGAGCGAATCGGATTTCGAGTCGATAGAATTCGGGGATAAAATCGAAAGCTTCGTGCAAGACTATACGGGGCTAGGAGCGACCGACGCGAGAATGTTTCATCTCGAAATGTGGGCGTACGTCCACGGGCTTGCGTCGATGGTGGCTACGGGATTTGTTAATCTCGAGTGGGAGCTTATAAGCCGTATGCTTACCGACGCGTACTTCGGATTGCGTAAGCAATACGGAATGGAGTAATATAATGGATGCTATAAGAATAGAAAATCTTACAAAAAAATATAAGGACGTGACGGCGGTAGATAATCTTAATCTGTCCGTCCGTAAGGGTGAATTGTTTTCGCTTCTCGGGGTCAACGGAGCGGGTAAGACTACGACAATAAAAATGCTTTCCTGTCTGATTCAACCCACTGACGGCGACGCGTTTTTGAACGGAAAAAGTATAATAACCGAGAGCGCCGACGTAAAGCGAATGATTGCCGTTTCTCCCCAAGAAACCGCCGTCGCGCGAGGTCTTTCGGTATACGAAAATCTCGAATTGATGTGCGGTGTCCACGGATTTTCGAAGGAAAAGAAATCGCAAAGGATAGAAGAGCTTACCGAATTGCTCGGGCTCGGCTCGGTTTTGAAAAAACGTGCCGGTAAGCTTTCGGGCGGTTGGCAGAGAAGATTGAGTATCGCTATGGCGCTTATAAGCGAGCCCGAGATATTATTCCTTGACGAGCCGACGCTCGGACTTGACGTTATCGCGCGAAGCGAGCTTTGGGAGCTTATAGATTCGCTTAAGGGCAGGGTTACGATAATTCTTACCACCCACTATATGGAGGAGGCGGAGGCGCTTTCCGACCGTATTGCGATAATGAAGGACGGAAGGCTTCTTATATGCGACACCGCCGAGGAAATAAAGAAAACGTCGGGCGAGGATAGCTTCGAAAGGGCGTTTATAAATATCGTCAAGGGGGTGTCGAAATGAGAATTCTTACCCTTGTGAACAGAAATACAAAGGAATTACTCCGTGACCCTCTTAATCTTTTCTTTGGGCTCGGATTTCCTCTCGTTTTGATATTTTTGCTTAGCGCGATTCAGGCTAATGTTCCCGTATCACTTTTCGAGATAGAAAGCCTCGCTCCGGGAATCACCGTTTTCGGACTTTCGTTTATGACCTTGTTCTCGGCTACGATAATCGCGAAGGATAGAGGAAGCTCGCTTCTTCAACGTTTATATACGACTCCTCTTACTCCGACCGATTTTATCCTCGGTTATACGATTCCGATAATTCCTATTTCGATAGCACAAAGCATTGTTTGCTATATCGCCGCTGTAATTCTCGGGCTTGACGTGACCGTAAATATTCTGTACGCGGTATTGATGATCACTCCGATATCTGTTCTTTATATCGCGTTGGGGCTTTTGTGCGGAAGCGTTCTTAACGACAAACAGGTCGGAGGAATCTGCGGCGCACTGCTTACTAACCTTTCGGCTTGGCTCTCGGGAGTTTGGTTCGACCTCGAGCTTGTCGGCGGAGTATTCAAAAAAATCGCTTACGCGCTCCCCTTCGTTCACGCCGTGGAAATGGAGCGTGCCGTGCTTTCGGGCGATCTTTCGGGAATTTTCCCCCATCTTTGGTGGGTTCTCGGTTACGCAGTAGGATTACTCGCGTTGGCGGTTTTGATGTTCCTTCGCCAGATGAAAAAGCAATAACGGCTCTTATGCGCTAAACTTTTTCGTAATGCGTTGACTTGAAGTAGGAGATATGATAAAATTCTAATAGAGTAGAAACGCCGAGAGGAGGTATAGCGTGGTTGATAACCGTGAAGAAATAAAAACGGGTCTCGAGCAATCGGAAAATGCGGTAGTTGAAGAGAGATACAGCGTTTGGGACGAGAAGTACTATAACGCGCTGTCGTTTTTTAAATCGGCTAAAACCTATTCCGATTACGAGAATGCCTATTACGCGTTTTCGAGATTGGGCAACCATAGGGATTCCCAAGCCTTGGCGGCGGAATGCCAAGCCAAAATGTCGGACTTTAGAGCAAGTCATAAAAAAGTAAAGAAATTCAATTTAATTCTTTCGATAATTTCGGTTTCGATAGTTTTCATGTCGGCTGTTGCGACGTGGTATATCTATGGCTTTGCAGAGCTCCCGTATTACAGCGAAGTGACGGCATTTGTTTCGAGTGCTGTGTTGGTCGTTCTGATGGCGATTATTTTCTCGGGAATACCCTTGACATCGACTGCTTTGGCGACGGTGCTTAATTCGCTCAATAAGCCGTCGGCGGGCTTGTGCTTAAAGATCGTAGCGATAGTTCTTTCCGCGCTGTCGTGGGCTTTTACGTCGTTGCTTTCTCTTGTCGGTGTGACCAATCTGTTAGAGGCGATCGACAGTTCGGATATGGAGCTGCTTATTCTTATGTCGTATTGCAGCGTTTTGAATTTGATTTGTTTTATACATTCTATCCTTATCAAGCGCGCAAGACGGAAATAGTCTTTTGACAGGAGCATATTTATGAAGCTTTTTGTAAATGCGCTGACTAAATATCTTATGGGCCTTTTGCTTGTCGGCGCGTTACTGTTTCTTCCCGCGGGTACGCTTAATTATATAAACGGCTGGTTGTTTATAGGGCTTCTGTTCGTTCCGATGCTTTTGCTCGGAACAGTCCTTCTTTTTAAATCTCCCGAGCTTTTAAAAAAGCGATTGTCCGCCAAGGAGGAGGAAAATACCCAAAAGGGCGTCGTTGCCGTTTCGGGATTGCTTTTTGTCGCGGGATTTGTCGTTGCGGGGCTTGATTACCGCTTCGGTTGGTCGGAAATGCCGATTTGGGCGGTCGCCGCCGCATCGGTCGTGTTACTCGTTTCTTATGCGCTTTATGCTGAGGTGATGCGCGAAAACGCCTATCTTTCGAGGACGGTTGAGGTTTTCGAGAACCAAAAGGTAGTCGATAAAGGACTTTACGGAATCGTGCGTCATCCTATGTATGCCGTTACGGTCTGGCTGTTTCTTTCCATTCCTGTCGTTCTCGGCTCGTTTTGGGCGCTTCTCTGCTTTTTGCCCTACGTCGCATTGATTGTCGTAAGAATAATTAACGAGGAAAAGGTTTTGGAATCGGGACTAAGCGGATATTCCGATTATAAAAAACGAGTAAAGTACAGATTGTTTCCGTTTGTTTGGTAATATTTTTCGGGGCTTTCGCGATAGCGGAAGCCTTTTTGTTTATTGACATAAAAAGAGGCGGGTGGTAGAATAAAAGGGAAGAAGCCACGGGAGGGTTTATTATGAAAAAAGCCACGGTTTTTATATTGCTGATTGCTTTTGTTATTTCGGCAGTATCCGTTTCGGCGGACAGCGAATCGCTCGTTATAACGCTTGACGGCGTTAATTGCGACCGCGGTGGCGACCAAACGGTTTTATATAACGCTTCGGGCACTAAAACGGGAACGAATATGTGGGGATACGAAATAACCGTAACCGAAGGACGCGTGACGGCAGTCGGCGGAAACGACAGTCTTGTCCCCGACGGAGATAAAAGCTTTGTTGTTTCGGCTCACGGCAGCGCAATGGACGCTTTGTATGCGGTGACCGTCGGTATGCTCGCGGAATACGATTCGACGGATAAAACGGTTACCTTTACGTTAGACGAAAATATAAATATGGTGAGTATCGATCTTGCTCGAAACGCGGCGCTTTCAGCGCGTGACGAGGCTTTCGCAGGATGCTATATTATAGCCGATGACGCCGAAACGCAATTTTCGGCAACCGAAGCGAAGTACAGCGCGTTGAACGGTGCGGCAACCGAGGAAGACGCAAACGCGCTTACCGAAGAATACGAAACGTTAAAAACTCTCTACCGCGATCGCGCCGTTTCGGAATATCGCGGAGTTTGGGTTAATCCTGCCCAAAAGGATTACGCCGAGGTTGAGTCCTTCGTGCGAAAGTGCGTTCGCGCCGGTATAAACGTTATCTCGGTAGAGACACTTTTCGACTGTACAACGATTTGTCCTATGCCAGAGGGGTATTATTTTGAGCATAACCCATATTTCGAGGGATTTGACGTGCTCGGTGCGTACGTTGAGGCTTGTCATAAATACGGAATAGAATTGCATTGTTGGATGCACGTTTACTCGGTCGGCGACCCCGCAAGCACAAATTTCAGTAAGAGCGTCGCATATAAAAAGCCCGAATGGTGCCTTGTTGACAATAATGGCGAATCTTTGAAGGGCTTTTTAAATCCTGCACTTCCCGAGGTAAGAAGCGCGCTGCTTGAAAATTATAGATATATTATTGAAAATTACGATATCGATGCCTTTGAGCTTGATTATATCCGTTATAGCGAGGTCACTACGGAACAGGATTTCGGATACGATTCTGAAACGGTACGGCGCTTTAAGGAAAAATATCCCGAATATGCCGAAACCGAAATATCCTATAATAAGTCGGCGTCTTATTGGTCGGACTGGGTCGTTTTCAGAAATTACTGCGTGACCGAGCTTGTTCGCGATGCGAGAGCATTAATAGATGAGATCGCGCCCGACGTATTGTTGACCGCCGATGTCGGATCTACCACTTGGGACTCCTATTACAGCCGTTATCAGGATCCGTTCACTTGGCTGGACAATGGATATCTCGATATAGTCCGTCCTATGTCCTACGCGCTCGACGATTACGCCAACGTTAAAGAATTTTTCGCTCATAACGGCGAATGTCTCGTCGTTCCCGCGCTCGGCACCTACCTTGACGGCTTTACCGATGAAACTATGCTCTCTCAAGCCTGCGGAATGGTTGATATCGGTTGTTATGGCGTCGCGTATTTCTCCGAGGAACAGTTTTTTGCTAAAAATTGCGATAAATTGCTTTCCGAGACGATATATACCCGCCCCTCGATCGCTCCCGCGCTAAACGGCGCCAATACCGCCGTCGCCGAGTTGACGAGGTTTATCGAAAGAATTGAAACGGCGCTAAACTGTGGATATATATCCTACGAAACGAAGGGCGATCTTGAAGCCTCTGCGGAAGCCGTTATCGAAATACTCAAAAACGAGCGCGCGTCAAATTCGCGCGAGGCTCTTATTCGACTTTACGAAAAAACGGAGTCTTTAGAGGACGGAATATTAAAAGAACGACTTTTGAAGGACATAAATAACGCATATTCGGCTGTCGAGAGAAAGCCCGACGACGAATATTGTGAATACAAAATTATGGATAATTCCGTTCCTGCGGATGCGAAAGATGCACGTGTCCTTACGGTGGATAAGATCGATTCTCCTCATAGAGGCGAGGACTCGGTAATTATAACCGACCCGACCCGAATAAACGATTACAACGTAAAATACGCTTACGTTATGCTCCTTCGCCTTGAGGACAGCGAAAAAGGACTTTATACTCTCGTTGAATCCTGTCGTAATTGGGGCTCATTTGGCGGGTTTTCCGCTCCGATCGAATCGGGTATGATCGTTTTGTCCTTCCACAGCAACGACGTTGGCTCCGGCGCAGAAAGACGTAACCTTGCTCAAACGGTTGACATCGGTTCAACGCTTGCGCTTTGGGGAATAGACGTTAAAACGGCAGAATTCAATAATCTCAATTCGCTTGTGTACGTTTCAAAAGCGATTCCTTCCTATAAGCTCGACGTAAACGGTGACGGAAAATTCAATATGTTCGACTATATAAACGTTAAGAATATATGCCTTAAGGGTTCTGCCGATGAGGCGCATGTTTCCCGCGCTGATATAAACGGCGGCGGAAGACTTAATATGTTCGATTATATTACCGTAAAATCCGAGTATTTCAAATAAATCATATTGGTAATTGAGGCTCATCAAAGCCGCTTGACAATAAATGTACAGAAATGCATATTATATCATTGCAATATATGAATTCACAGTTTTTTGGGGGATGCTAAATGAAAAAGAAATTCTTCATTTCTGCTTTGGCGATTATACTTTGTGTGTTTGTTTTTTCTTCGATAATTAATATCGAGGCGGTAACAGAATCAACTTCCATGACGGAAGAAAAAGCTTCGTCGGAGATTGGCGACCAGTTATCAGATTCTGACTCTGCCGAAACGGTTGACTCGACTCAAACAACAGATCGCTTATATTATTCCGACCTGTTTTATGGTTATGATAGTTCATATTTATACGACGAAAGTATTTTGAAACTTCACATCAAAGATACCAGTATTATTCTTCAGGAGATTTATAACGATTACGCAGACAGTGATAAATTCATGTGGACAAACATAAAGAGTTCACTTGCTGCGGCCACTAATATAAAAGAATGGGTGTCACTGGTTGCTTCTGTAAATGGCGAAACCGAATACAACTATGAAAAAGCACTAGATAAGGCTAATCAAAAATTCGTTGAAGAATTGATGGGAAGGAATATTTCTTCCGATCTGTTTGGAAGTGGAGCGGAAATAGTTACTCGTTATAAAAAGCTCGTTGATGTCTTTAATAAATTCGAGCAAAATTTTGATGTGTATCAGATGACAGAGTACGAGATATACTATGAGTTTTTTGCTATACTTAAAGATGAGAGAGTTTTTGCGTACATCGGCTCTGTAAACGTGACGAAAATAGAAGAAGTAGTTCTGTCTGATGTCAGTGGATACACAAAATTTCTGTCAAACACCGGGAATGCTTTGAAGGCGGCGCAGGTATTGTCTATCGGTCTTATGCTAGAAGATGCACGTTTGGAGATCATTGACGAGGTGATCGCTAATTCGCCGACCGATTCGACCATATATGACGGTATGTCGAGGCTAAACTCACAATTGAAAAATGGCTTCGTGTCGTATTTTTGCTCTCAATATATTGAGGAAGGGTTACTTAAAAAGTTTGGAGAAACTATCGTTGAGAAAATAATTAAGTCATCATCCTCTGCCACCTTTGCTTGGTACGAAGTTGTTACTGCGGGTGTCGATCTTGCGTCGATGATTATATTTGACGTTGTATTTGATATTCCTAGCGTTGATGATATGACCGTTCAAAGAGTTCTTACGGCTTATTCCTCGGATTTATATGACTTAACAAAAGTCAAGATATCTGCTTTTGATAAGCAATTTAATTCGAATGACATATCAAAACTAGAATATGTGTTCGATGCCTATGTTGCAGCCACGAATGCGGCGTTGAAGGCATCCCAAAAATTGGAATTGGATAGCAATAAGGATGATCTTTTTGTTGTTACTACCGTTTGGGAAGATTTTTGCTATTCCCAATACATAAGGAATGTAATCGAAGGAATAGAACAAGAGGCGGTTATTGACAGAAAAATCAAGTCGTTTGAAAAATGGAATAATCCGGGCGGCATTTTTAGGGCGGCTTCCGATGAAATAGAAGATGATTCTGTATACTTGTTCAACGGCGTATTGAATGCTAACGTGAATTATACGAAAACAACCACCATCAAAAGTGAGGGAAATATTTCTCCAGTGATCAAAGGCAATGTAATAATTTCTTCCAGTTCCGAAACAACTGTTACGGTCCCGTCTGATGAGGAGATTATAATTGACGGCGATCTTACTGTCCAAAGCTATGCACGTGACATTTGGGGAGAGACCCATACATATCTGAAAAATGAAGGAACTCTGAAATGTCTTGGAAATGTGGAATTTGTTCGCTACACCCCTGAATATTATAGTTCGGCATACGGTTACTACATCGATTCCGACTCTTCGCGATTGATAATAGACAAAAATTTGACAAAGATTTATTATTATGGCACCCCTGCCGGCACTATAGAGTTTGCGGGAACGGAACAGCAGGAGGTGTATTTGCCAAAAGCATATAATGTCGAGGTTACAAACCCCAACGGCATAAAATACTTGTGCAGTTTGAATATGTACGGTAAATATAACCTCAACGGTAATCCGTTGGATTTGAACGGATTTTATACGTATATGTGTGGCAACGATTCGGAGCTGGACGGCTCGGACTTTCAGGAGGTTAGAATCATAGGGGATCATATATTGGATTACAACATCAAAGGCAATGTAACAATATATGGAGAACTCTCGTCAATTACGGTTAAAGTAACAATACCTGAGGGTAGCAATGTAACGATCGACGGAAATTTGAAGGTGTCGATGATCATAAAGGGAATAGCAGGATACCGAAAAGTTCACCTGATAAACAAGGGGACGTTGACTTGTACCAATGATTTGACCTTTATTGGCGACAATAATGACGATAATTTCGGATATTACGAATCAACGATGGAGTCAAGACTGATAGTCAAAGGCGATATCAACGCATGGACGGGAACATTCGTTTCAACCCCTGCCGGCACTATAGAGTTGTCTGGAACCGAACAGCAAACGGTAACTTATCTAAAAACGCATAATCTTACAGTAAACAATCCTAATGGCATAAAGTATTTAAGTACGGTATATCTATACGGTCATTATGCTCTTAATGGTAATCCGTTGGATTCGAACGGATTTTATACGTATATGTATCCCGGAGCAACTTTTGATGATATCTCAGAATATGGTAAGGTTTCGGTGCAAGGAAATGTAATATTATCATCCAATATAAATGCAGATGTCGATGTGGGAACATTTACCCTTACAATTCCCGAAGGGAGAGCATATTGTATTTCCGGAAACGTTACAATAAATAAATCATCAAGCCGTAACGGTAGCATTGTAATAAATAACAAATCGGATTTAACTATAGACGGAAATGTAACGATCAATGGCTCTTTGAACATATTAGAAGAAGCAAGCTTAACAGTAGGAGGGAATATTTCGATAAATGAAGCTGCCAGATTGAGTAATCGCGGAGGATTGAATATAAAAGGAAATTTCAAGTCGTATGAGTATAACTGTTGTATAGTTGGCGGAAACGCTGCGATTGTATTCTCTGGAAAAGAAGCACAAGAAGTTAGTAATTTATGGGCTACGGTTATAATTCTGGAAAACCAAAGCGATGCAGGTGTGGTGTTTACTAACGCTGTCAAGTCATCAGTTCTTTTTGAGCATAACGGAAACAACTTTACGCTTTGTAATAACGGTTCTGGTTCTTCCTTCGTCGATTACGACGGCGACGGTATAAAAGATAATCTTGATTTGCAACCTATGGTTTACAATGAAAATCAGGATGAGCTCAGCGATTCCGAGCATTTGCATCTTGTTGAGAGCAAGGATCCCTGTACGGAAGATATATATTGTATAGTGTGTTATGCTCAAATATCGTCGGCAGGTCATGCTCTGAGCGATGCTGCTACCTGTACTCGGGATCAGGTTTGCTTGGTTTGCGGCGAGATACTTGTGCCTGCACTCGGTCACCATTATAGCATTGTTGTAACCGAACCTACCTGTACCGAGCAGGGATACACTACTTACACTTGCGGTATATGTGGTGATGTTGTTGTAGACAGCTATATCGATGCGCATGGACACACCGAGGGGGATTGGGTAACGCTCGAAAACGGTGACCGTGAACTGCGTTGTACTGTATGCGAAACCCTACTTGATTTCGAGCAAAATGTTCCCGTGATTGATTATGACGTAAACGGTGACGGAAAATTCAATATGTTCGACTATATAAACGTTAAGAATATATGCCTTAAGGGTTCTGCCGATGAGGCGCTTGTTTCCCGCGCTGATATAAACGGCGACGGAAGACTTAATATGTTCGATTATATTACCGTAAAATCCGAGTATTTCCGTCAATCTGCGTCGTAAAGGTTGAAATATTCTTTTTGATGTGGTAGTATACTGTAAACAATAAAAAATAGGAGAAAGTCATGAAACATTTAAGTAAATTGTTATCTGTTTTGCTCGTTATTTGCTTGGCGAGTACGCTTTTGCTTTCGGCTTGCGACAACAAAAAGGGCGATACGAGCGACACCTCCGTTGACGTCGGAAATATTTCCGAATATCAGGACAAGGACGGAAATTACGTCGGCTCTACGAGCGGTAAGAAGTATGACGGCGAAACCATAACCTTCCTTACCTGCGGAAGCGAGACGATTTATGAGTCCGAAATTCTTCCCAACTTTGATAACTATGAAAACGGCGTTACCCAATCCTACCCCCAGATCATCAACGAGGATTTGGAAAAGCGTGCCGACATTCTTGAGGAAAAGCTCGGCTTGATAGTCGATGAGATTCCCGTTTACAGCAGCCCCCGCTACGGCGGTCAGATGCTCCAGTATATTACCAATAACACTCTTTCGTCCACGGATGAGTATCAAGTAGTCGTTCCCTGTCTTCTCGACGGTGCGACGCTCGCTGTCGAGGGTGCGCTTTATAACCTTTTGGACCTAAAAGGATTCCAGATAGAAGCGCCTTGGTGGAACCAATCCTTTAACGAGAGTATGACTTATGCCGATCAGCTTTATTATACGATAGGCGATATCGGTCTTGAAAACGTCACCTGTACTGCCGCTTTGTTCTTTAACTACGAGCTTTGGACAAAATACGGACTTACCGAAACCTACGGCGGCGATCCTTACGAGCTCGTACGCGAGGGGAAATGGACGGTAGATACCGCTTTCGAGGCGGCGCGCGTTCTTAAAAACGACGTAAACAATGACGGAATTATGAACTATCTCGATGAATTCGGCTGGGCGGGTCAGAAGGACGATATGTGGTATATCTTCTTCGGCTCGGGAGAAAAGATAACCGGCGCTGACTCGGACGGATATCCTATACTCACCGTCTATAACGAGCGCTCCGCAAAGGTTATGGATAAGCTTCAGGATTTCGTTAAGGGTCAGGGCTACTACGTTTCCGCTAACGATTTTTTCAGCGTTACCAAATGGCCTACCGAGCTTACCCGTAATGCGTTCATCGAGGGCAGAGCGATGTTCTTTAACGACTCTGTCGGAACCGTCGCTATGCTCGGCGAAATGGAGGACCGCTTCGGTGTACTTCCTCAACCTAAATACGACACCAAGCAGGAAGGCTATCATTCCCTCGTTAATCCTTGGGGCTCGACCTGCTTTGCTATTCCCATAAACGTTGTCGGCGAAACGCTCACGATGACTATTGACGCACTTAACGTTCTCGGCGCAACCTCGAAAAATACCGTTGCAAAGAACTATCAGGAGGTCGTGCTTTCTTATATGAAGACCCGCGATGAGGAATCCGCGGAAATGATCAACGAATATATCCTTCCCGGACGTGTTTGCGACCTTGGTATCGTTAATAACTGGGGCGGTATCGGATTCTTTATTCAGGAAATGGCGGAAGAGCCTATCGGCACCTTCGCTTCGAAATATGAAGCAAAACGCGACGCCGCCGAAGCCGCACTTCAAAAGACCATCGACTTCTATAAGAACAATCAGAAATAAATATACCGAAAGGCTGTTGCTGTTGCGACAGTCTTTTTTCTTGACTTTGCGTTAGGGATAATATATCATATAATCAGTAAGATAAATTATAGGAGGTTCGATATGTATTTAAAAAGATTTCTTTGCCTTGTGTTGGGACTTTTTATGCTTGCTTCCTGCGGCTGTGTCGGTGACGATGAAGGCTCTTTGGAAAGCTCTGCGCCCGATGAAAGTAAAACGGACGAGGAAAGCGTCGGCGAGGAAAGTATTCCCGTAATCAATACCGTTGCAACCGAATATACAAAGGCGATCGACGCGTTATTGAGCGGTACTTCGGACCGAACCTTAAACAGTATGAATCTTTTAAAGGGCATTTCCTATAAGTCGACGGTTTCGGCTTCGGCGGAATACCCCGATAATAAAAAGCTTCTTACCGACGGTGTCTATCCCGATAAATTCGCAACCGACGGCACTTGGGTCGGATATAAGGGCTCGAGGGGCTCTAAAAATATTATAACCTTTGATCTCGGAAGCGTAAGACGCGGTTTTCTCGATTTTTCGGTTACGGCGCTCGAGCTTGCCGATTACGGTATAAACGCGCCCGAGAGCATTAAATTCTACGTTGCGGGCAGGGATGAAAAATACGTTGCGATAGGTACGGCGTACCGTCCCGACGGCACCCTCGATCAGAATGCGGTTATGGATTACCGAATCTCTCTGCGTAACGCTCTTGAGGCGAGATATATCCGTCTTGAGATAATCTCTAAAAATACCTGGCTCTTCCTCGGCGAGGTCTCCGCCCGGTCGTACGATAAACTCTATACGACCTCTAACGATACAATATACGATATTAACGCCTACTACGGATATAAAGAGATCCCCGAAATTAAAACGCCCGAATATTGGGATAAGAAGGATAAGGACTATAAGACCGAAACGAACCTTGTTAAATCGAAAAAACCGTATATTTATGCCAAAGAAGCGGTCGAATCCGAGCTTATAAACGCGTGGTATAACGGAACCGACACCCAAAAGCTTACCGACGGCATAATTGCAACTAATCCCTCGTATGCCGCAGAACAATGGTTCCATATAACCCAAGGCTACGCCCGTTCGATAACCTTTGATCTTAAGAAAACCTCGGCGGTAAAAGGCTTTACGGTAGGATTTTTGCGCGATAGCGGTGCGGGCGTACAGATGCCCTCGGCGCTGGAGTTTTTCGTTTCGGAAAACGGACGCGATTGGCAAAGATTATATTTTCTTGATAATCTCGTTGCCGAAAACGCGTATGACATAGTGAGGGTAGAAGAAACCTTTGAAAAGACTCATAAGGCGCGTTACGTTCGTGTTAGCTTTTGCGTTTATTCTCACGCCTACGTCGATGAAATAACGGTTATCGGCACTAAGGATATTTCGGGGGCGCTTGACGTGATTCCCGACAAAGCCGAAGACACCGACGACGGTGGATTTTTGATGCCCGATGATTTTTACGGCGTCAATAATATGCTTCTTTCCTACCATTGCTCGCTTGACGAGAATAACGTGTCGGGCGAGGGCGGACGCGTTGACGTTGACGAATATCTTCCTTATCTTGCCTATATCGATAAGGACGGAAAAATAAAGGATACCTTCTTCGATTCGGTTCTTTATCTTCCTTACGTAAATATGCTTCACGACGCTAAAAAGTCGCTCTACGGAAGAAGCGCCGACGGTTGGAGAAACTACTTAGACGATATGTTTTATCCCGACCGCAATATGAACGCGCTCGAGAAATGTGCCGATAAGGTTTATTCCGAATTGGGTATAACCGACCAAAAAATAAAGGTATTTACGTCTATTCTCTATACCTTCCCGAAGCATCTCGACGGAAGCAAAAACAATTTCGGAGATATCGACGGCGACGGCAAAAAAGAGGACTTTTCGAAAATAGATGACCGCAAAAAGGCTATCAAATGGATCATGGACGAGGAATATAAGCGCTTTAATGCGGGCGGATATGAAAACCTCGAGTTTTGCGGATATTATTGGTTCGAGGAAGCTATCGATTACAGCGACCCTCACGAAAAGGAGCTTATTCGCTTCGCCGTTGACTACGCCCATACTCTCGGACTTAAGGTTTTCTGGATACCCTACCGTAACGCGGCGGGCGTTGACGATTGGGAATCGCTCGGATTTGATGCCGCGTGCTTACAGCCTAATTATATGTTCAATGCTAACGGTAACCCTTCTGCGCTTTATAATACCGCAAAGAGGGCAAAGCGGTTAGGTATGTGCGTCGAGCTTGAAATAAGCGATGCCGAAAATCGTACCGACGCGCGCAAGTTTATCGAATACCTTAACGCAGGCGCCGAAACGGGCTATATGGACGGTGTTAAGATGTATTATCAAAACGGTGTTCCGGGCGCATTCTATTATGCATGCTACTCGAAAAACGAATATGCACGTTTTGTTTACGATAATACCTATCTTTTCGCAAAAGGGAAATATAAGCCGATTCTGCCCGAGGATAACGTGATTTCGGATTCGCCGATAAGCTTCGTTTGTAAATCCGACAAGAACTTAAAAGGTCAACTCGATTTGTCGGGTCTTAACACCGCGTTTGGACACTTGAAAATAACGCTTTCGCCTAAATACGGAAGTGTTAGACTTAATTCCGACGGAAGCTTTACCTATTATCCCGCCGAGGGCTATAAGGGTGTAGACAGCTTCTGTGTCGCTTATGATATCGGTTACGGTGAGCCGGTTTCTACCGAAATAATTATTGTATGTGAATGATGAAAAACGTAAAAACGAAAAAGGTTATAAAAAACGCCTTGATTGCGGTAGGAATGGTCGTTTTCGGCTCTGCCGTGCTCGCGTCGTTCCTTTCTAACTTTAATTTAGGATTGATTCTCGCGTATTTGCTCGGAACGGCGGTGCTTTCTGTCGGATTGGGTTATGAAAAAACCGAAAGGATCCATATCTTCTTCAAGGCTTTGTTCCTGATCGCGCTCGTCGGAATAATGGTTTTCGTAATATCGCTTTTTATATGCGGTAAGTCGGATACGGTCGATTATAAGGAGGACGCGATAATCGTCCTCGGCGCGGGAATACGCGGAGAAAAGGTCGGAAAGGGGCTTCAGGGAAGACTTGATGCGGCGTTCGAATATCATAAATCAAACCCCGACGCGGTAATAATAGTCAGCGGCGGTCAGGGCCCTCAGGAATCTATCACGGAAGCACTCGCTATGGAAAGATATCTCGTTGACAAGGGCGTTCCGAAGGATAAGATAATTAAGGAAGAAGCCTCGACGAGCACGAACGAAAACTTCAGGTTTTCTAAAAAGCTTCTCGACGACCGATTCGGAAGCGAATATAAGACAGCGTTCGTTACGACCGATTACCATATCTACCGTGCCGAGAATATCGCCGAGCTCGAGGGATTTGAGAGCGTTACCCATTGTCATAGCGATATTCAATGGTACGTCGCTATCCCGAGCGGATTGCGCGAGATGTGCGCTGTGTTGAAAATGTGGGTATTTGATTAAAACGAATAAAAATCACCCTTCGGTAAATACTACCAAGGGTGATTTTTTGTGTACGTATTTAAGAAATATGCGCTTTTCTTTTCGATAGGCGGAATAGGATATGCCGTCTTGGAGCTTTTGTGGCGGGGAAGGACCCATTGGTCGATGGTGATTGCGGGCGGATTATGCTTTTCGATGTTTTCCGTCGTGTCCGAGCGTTTAAAATCGCGACCGCTTTTTGTAAAGGCTTTGATTTGTGCGTTCGGAATAACGGTCGTCGAGCTTTTGTTCGGGCTTTTCTTTAATATGCTGTTGGATATGAACGTATGGGATTACAGCGATATGCCGTTAAATTTTATGGGTCAGATATGCCCTTATTTTTCCTTCCTTTGGTGTATCCTTGCGCTTTTGTTTATTCCGCTTGCCGAGCTGATAAATAATAAGCTCGAAACTACTTGAAAGATAAATGCTCTTGTGGTAAACTGTCGTAGCAATAAAATAAATAACGGAAGTTCATTATGAAATTATTTATAAGAGGCGTCCGCTCGGGTATTCCGATAGGCTTGGGATATCTCTCGGTGTCCTTCTCCTTCGGTATTCTTGCCGTCTCCCACGGGCTAAGCTGGTGGCAGGCTGTGATAATATCGATGACGACCGTGACCTCGGCGGGTCAGCTTGCGGGAATAGATATAATGGTTCATCCCGCTCAGTACATATCGATGCTCGTGTCACAGCTTACGATCAATATAAGATATTCTTTTATGTCGGTGTCGCTTTCCCAAAAGGTCGACGGTAATTTTAAAGGATTCAAGCGCTGGCTTCTCGGATTTTTTATGACCGACGAGATTTTTGCCGTTGCATCGGCTCAAAACGAGGTAAGCGCCCGCTTTTTCGCGGGGCTGGCTGTTGTACCTTATATAGGCTGGACATTGGGTACGCTGTTCGGAAGTCTTCTCGGCAATATCCTTCCCGAAACCGTAATGAATGCGCTTTGCTTGGCGATATACGGTATGTTTATAGCTATCGTTGCGCCCGATACTAAAAAATCGCCTAAGCTTTTGGCTGTCGTAGCTCTTGCCGTTGCGTTAAGCTGCTCCTTTGAATATCTCCCGCTTTTAAAGGAAGTGTCCGACGGTATCGCGATAAGCGTTTGCGCCGTCGTTTCCGCCGTATTCGGTGCTTTGTTATTCCCCGTAAAGGAGGTAACCGACGATGCCGAATAAGGAATTCTTCATCTACCTTTTGATACTTGCGGGCTCGACCTATCTTATCCGCGCTATTCCCTTTGCCGCGGTGAGGAAGAGGATAACGAATAGGTTTGTACGCTCGTTCCTTTATTATATTCCCTATACCGTCCTTGCCGCGATGACATTCCCTGCGGCGATTTATGCGACGGGTAATATTATTGCCGCGTCGGCGGGAATTTTGGTTGCCGTTATTTTCGCGATCCGCGAAAAGGGCTTGACCTTGGTCGCGGTTGCGTCCTGTGTGACTGCGTTTTTGGTCGATTGGGTTATATAAAAATGAACCGGAAATCTCAAATCGGGATTTCCGGCTCTTTTTTATTAAAAACGGTGGATATTTTCTATACCGATGTATTTCTCGGAATATCCGTTTTTTACGTAATCTCCCAAGACCGAATCGATGTTCGGCTGGTAATAGGTATTGCTCATAGCAACCTTCGGAACCTCTCCGTATATAGCGCGGTACACCATATGTGCGCCTACGTATCCTGCTATCGACGTGCTGTGGAGGTGTTGGTCGTCAAAGCAAAATTCCCATTTGCTTATTCCCGTACCGATAAGATTATCGATTTCGCCCTTCCAATTCATAGTCTTGGCGTAGGAATGGCGTTTTGCCGCCATATCTACGATAGAACTGATTTCGTTGTGTGCGGGGAAGAATATAAGCTGTGTGTTTGATTTTTCGCACGCGGCTTTTATTTTGTCTGTGGCAGGCACCTCTGAAATCGAGTAAAAACCGCAAAGGAATATCGCATCGTAATGACCGCCCTCGATTTCCAAGAGCTTCCAGTAATCGTTGGCGTAGGTGCTGACCGTGGCATACCCGCGTGAAATGCCTTCGGCTGTGCAGGATTTTCCGTTGTTGGAGAACATTTCCTGCAGTATGTATGCGATCTCCGAGGATGCAATAAAGCTGTTGCCGAGGAACAAAAGCCTGCCGTCCTTAAGATCGGACAGCGTGTTGAAGCCCGTGTGTTTTGTGATATCGTTCGTCTTTAGTGTTTTCAGCTTGGAAGAAACGCTTTTGCCCGCTTCGCTGTAATCAACCTCGAGCGAAAACAGCTTGTCCTCGTTAAGATTGTAAACGTAACGGCAGATATACTTTGATTTTCCGTTTGCCTCAAGCTTTTCGACCGACTCGGTGATTTTGATTCCGTTTTTCTCCTCGGTTTTTGTTCCCAAAACCTTGTTTTTTGTATTTTTCGGAAGCTTGTTATAAATGGCACCGATTTCTTTTTTATCGCGCTTTATGGTGTATTCGCCGTTGTTTCCCGATTTGATTTCCCAATCCTCGGGAAAGGTAAAGGAGTAAACGTAGTTGGAATTTTCGTGTGCGAAATTTTCGGTCTTGAACTCCTCGGCTTCGCGTTGCTCGATGCTCAGATACTCGGGTGGGGCCGAGGATTCCTGATTTGACGGAGTCGAAGAGACTTCGCTTTCGGTTTGACAAGCGCATAGAAGCGTTGCGAGGATAAGTAAGATCGAAATAAGACTTTTTTTCATAATCAAACCCCGTTAATATCGTTTTCTCTATTATACACCCTTGCGCTCTGGATTGCAATATGAAATAAAAAGACTGCCGTCGGGCAGTCATAGGATTTATCGGCTTAATTCTTCTTCTAAACGTAAGGCAACCTCCGCCTTGGTAACACTGAGCGCGGCGGCAAGCTCGCCGTACAAAAGCTCCTCGGACTTTTTGCCGTACCGTTCGTCGATTGCGGAAACCTTTTTCTTGTTCGATATTGCGATTTCCTTTTTTGTTCGTATCGAAACGAAAAGCTCGAGCCATTGGTTAAAATCGAGGGATTTGATTATGGTGTCGTATTTTGCCGAAAGCTCGCGGGGCGAGGAAACGGAATAGTCACTCGGCGGTACGGAAGAAACGTTTTTAATAAGCGTTTCGGCGTTTTCGCGAGAAATTACGGGACGCATAGAAACGTTGCTTCCCTCGACGGGTGTAAAAATAAGGCAGCTCTGATAAACGGGGGATAGCTTGTAGCAAAGCTGCTCCTTATCGAGAAAGACGCGCGGGACAATGTCCTCTACCCTGCAAACGCCGGTCTCGCCGTAAATAATCAAATCGCCTTTTTCAAATTTCATAATAACCTCTTCCGCCGTGCGGACCGCTTAAAAAACAAATATGCGTACACAGATTATGTAAACTCTGTACGCATATTATATCAAATTTCTTTGATTTTCGCAAGGAGAAAATATTTTAGATTGCGAAAAAATTTTGTTTAAACTGCCATAAGAATATTTTTTTGGAAAACTTCCTTGATAAGCGAGTGCCCCTCAAAGCTCGGGTGGATTCCGTCTATACCGATCATATTTTCCATAGAAGCGTGGGTAAGGAAGGTGGTGCGAAGGTCGAGGATGGGGCAATTAGTAAGAGACGCGACCTTTTCGGAAAGTCTGCTGTAATACTCCTGCCAACGCGCGATGCGGTTGATATCTCCCATCCAATTAAGAATATTTTCGTAGCTGAGTCCCTTGGAGACCCAATTCATAAATTTTGAGGAGTCGATGGGAACGAGGTTGCAAACCGCGACGGTTGCGCCCTTATTGCGGGCGTATTCGATCATTTCGGTGTAGGTTTCGGTGAATTTTTCGGCGGGAGTGTTGGGAAGAAAGCTTCCGTCGGGATTGTTCGAAACGGCACTCCAATCGTAGTTGCAGTCGTTTCCGCCGTATTCGAGAATAACTACGGTATCCTCGTCACATTCCTCTAAGGTGTCCTTCATGATTTCAAAGCCCTGCTCGACGGTTGCGCCCATCTTACAATTATTTTCAACCTCGATTCCGTTGTCCTTGAGCTCGTCGAAGCGATATCCGAATAATTTGTATCGGTTAAGCTCTTCGTTGAACATAACGCCTTTTAAAATCGAGTCGCCGTATATTTTGATTTTTTTCATTAATATCTGCCTCCAAAGCGATTGAAAAAACGGTTTGATAACGTATGTACTTCAGCTCGGCAAAATAAAATATTTTCCGTCGCCGAGGATAGAAAAACATTGTAATCGGAATAGTCCTTAAGGGACGAGGACTCAATGTGTTAACCACCGTTGATATGATACCCGAGTTCGTATAAAAAGTCCACCTACTGCGTTATAAAAACGCCCGACTGTTGGGGGACGCGTCGGTAGAGCGGTAGAATCGATATCTACTGTCAGTAGAAAACCCTTTGTTTTCAACGCTTTTCGTGCTTGACAGCGGAGAATAAATATGGTATTATAATAAAAAATCAAGGAGGCGGCATAATGAACGATCTTAAAAGAATTATTGCTTATAATATCGCGGAATTGCGAAAAGCTGTGCCGCTTACCCAAGCCGAGCTTGCCGAAAAGCTCAATTATTCTGACAAAGCCGTTTCAAAATGGGAGCGCGGCGAATCTATTCCCGACGTTGCCGTGCTTAAGCAGATAGCTAATCTGTTCGGCGTTTCGGTCGACTACCTTTTAGAGGAAGAGCATCTTTTTGAAAGCACCCAAAGAAGCGTTCCTTGGCAGAGAAAGAAAAACCGAGTGCTCGTTACCGCGCTTTCCTGCGCGCTTGTGTTCCTTATCGCTACGCTTGTTTTCGTCGCTCTCGCGTTGGTCGGCGATATCCCCCGAATCTGGCTTGCTTACGTTTATTGCGTTCCGATTTGCTCGATACTTCTTATCGTTTTCAATTCGCTATGGGGAAGCTACGGCTGGAATTATTTCTATATATCGATTCTCGTTTGGAGCTTGCTTACTTCGATCTACCTTACTACGGGCGATTATACGAATTGGCTTCTCTTTATTATCGGTATCCCCGGTCAGATCATAATTCTTATGTGGTCGGGCTTCAAATCGAAGCTTTATCTTAAATGGAAGAAGAAATGAAATAAATCACCTCGCGAGGGGTGATTTTTTATATTGCGGCGATTTGACGTGGGTGTCAAATATTTTCTTTGACAAATGGCGAAAAAACAAGTATAATGGATAAAAACAACAAAAATATATTCATGCTATCGAAATAGTTGACGATGCGTAAGTTGTTCGCAAGAAAAAAGCATGCGAAATCAACTTGTGGAAGAGGATAAACTATGAAATGGATAAAAAAGAACGTATTGTGGACTGTATGCACGATTTTGTGTGCGATGATTCTGTTATTGTGCTTGCCCACCTTGTCTGCTAAACCCGTTCGCTTTTTGGTTTATAGCGATAACGACACGAAAGAAATTTCAGTATTCGACGGTACCGACGGAATCAAATATGTGTTTTTGCCCTCGTACGCCAAAATGGAACAAGTCGAAGTGGTTTTGGATAAAGGGAAAAGTATTGCGATCGGCGGAAAAATCCTTGGAAATGGAACGAACTGCGAAAGCTTTGAGTTAGAAACCGACTATTCCTACAGAGATGAGAACGGGAACGATTCTACCATCCGTTTTTATCGTTCCGCAAATATTCCGACTATGTATATTGATACCGCTACGGGAAGCATGGATCAAATCCATAAACACAAAGACGTTGAAGAACATATGTCGGTCAACATATATTCATCGGACGGTATGGCATTGAATTATAATTTAAACGGAGTTATAAAGGGTAGAGGTAACACCACTTGGAGCAGCGAAAAAAAGCCTTATACAATAAAATTAACTGATGAAACTAACCTGTTCGGAATGGGAATGGCCACAAATTGGATCTTGTTATCTAACGGCATGGACGAAACCAATCTTCGTAATAAAACAATGTTTTCTATTGCAAATAGAATAGGCATGGAGTGGTCGCCGGAATGTCAATTTGTGGATTTGTATTTAAACGGTGAGTATAACGGTCTTTATTTGCTTGCCGAAAAAGTAGAGGTGGGTCCTTCGCGCTTGAATATTGATCCCGGAAAAGGAGATTTTCTTTGTAAAGTTGAATTGGAGGATCGTTGGGAGATTTTAGAGAATCCTATAAAGACTGAAGCGAATAGGACGGTTGACCTTCTGTCGATGCAAGAGAATGATAAAGAAAAAATACAAAGTATTAATGAGCTAGAAAAAATATTGTTAACCGATTTGGATCTATCAACTGCTTTCGACATTGATTTAGACTCATGGGTCAAAAGATATTTGATAGATGAAATATCCGCGAATGTTGACTCGGATCAGGCAAGTAGCTATTTTTATTATAGAAATGGTGTATTTTATGCGGGGCCTATTTGGGATTACGATTTGACGTTTCATCAACCGCCACAAGGACATTTTTTTAGAGCTAACAAGTCGCAACGAGCGAATTTGCCAAGAACCTATTACGAAGCACTATACAAAAACGAATCGTTTTACAATCGAATGGTTGAAGTGTATGAAGAACAATTTGTTCCAATATTAGAGAAAACTATAGAAACAGACGTGCCCGCATACGCCAAGGAAATAGAAAAGTCGTTCTTGATGGACGGACGAAGATGGTCAAAAAGCGAAGACGTTTATCAAGCTGCCGACGAAATAACAACCTATTTGCAAGATCGAATGGCATTTCTTAATAGTGCATGGATTGACGGAGTAATATATCATTCCGTGCAGGTTGAAGAAACCGTCGGCGCTGATTATCGTACGTTTTCGGTTAAAGATGGTCAAAAATTCGAAACCGACATGGTGGATTTAGCGAACACTACTTGGTATATTAAGGCTACGGGAGAGAAGTTTGATCCGTCGAAACCAATTAGCGAAGATATCATATTGGTTAAACAACTGACCTCGGATCAAACTCAATTACAAGCAGAAAATACCACCGGTCGCGATTTGAGAGAATATATAACGTATGCCAGCATATTCGGAATTGCAGTGTTCTTAATCTTTTTGGTAGCAGTAGATATTTATCGAAGAAGGAGAGAACGCGTCAAATGAAAGATAACGAAATGAAATATCGTCATGAGATGAAATATCTTATCAGCGCAGCTCAGCTTCCCCTTCTTAAGAGTAGAGTGGAACAAATAATGACGTTAGATCCTCACGTAGGGGCAGAAGGTCGGTACAATATTCGTAGCGTATATTTCGACGATTATAATAATAGTTGCTATTACGAGAATGAAAACGGCACGGACCCAAGAGAAAAAATGCGAATTCGCATCTACAATCATTCTTCGGAGCGAATCACGTTGGAGTGCAAGAGAAAGGATCACGGAAAAACCTTAAAAACCTCATCGCGGTTATCCGTAGAGCAAACCGAACAAGCGTTAAACGGAGAACCAATCTTAGGCGAGCTTTCTTCGCTTCATCAAAAGCTCAATTTGCAGATGCAAACGAGAATTCTGCGACCGGTAGTGATAGTAGAGTACGACCGAATACCCTTTGTATACAAAAACGGTAATGTTCGAGTTACGTTTGATATGAACATATCGTCTTCTTCGAGCGTTGAGGGCTTCCTCGACGGGGATTTGCCGGTAAGACCTATTATGCCTATGGGGCAATTATTGATGGAAGTTAAATTCGACGAATACCTTCCGGACTATATCTATCGAAGTCTTAATTTGGGACAATTGCAGCAAACCACGTTTTCAAAGTATTATCTCTGCAGAAAATACAAACTTTAATTAATAGGAGGAAACCGAATGTCTTTTTCTGAAATTTTCAAAAAATCGTTCCTTGATGGATTCACTGCGGTGGATATCAATATTTATACCGCTACTGCATCTATGTTGATTACTTGCGCTCTTGCACTTTACCTTTTCTTTGTATATCGTATATTAACAAAGAAAACATTCTATTCAAAAAGCTTTAATATTTCGATCGCGGCAATTTCCTTGATTATCGCGGGAATCATTCTTACCATTCAATCCAGCATCGTCGTTTCGTTAGGTATGGTAGGCGCGTTGTCTATCGTTCGTTTCAGAACCGCGATTAAGGATCCTATGGATTTGGTATTCTTGTTCTGGTCGATTTCTATCGGTATAATTTGTGGTGTCGGCTTGGCAGAAATCGCAGTTTTGATGAGCTTGATTCTTACTGTCGGCATTGTCGTTTTGAACGGCTTGCCCGTTGCGAAAGCTCCTATGATTTTAGTTGTTAATTCGTCTGCTCTCAATTCCGAGGCGGAAATTCTTGCTGTTGTGAAAAAGTATGCTAAGCACTGTACTGTAAAATCGCGCAATATGACAAAGGCTAAGCTTGATTTGATTATTGAATTGCGCACCTCCGAAGGCGATTCTCTTATGCAGGACGTTCTCGGATTGGATGTTGTGGAATCAGCTTCGTTGATGTCCCACGACGGCGAGGTAACCTTTTAAGTAATCATACTACATAAAACCCGTACACAATAAAGGTGTACGGGTTTTTCATTATCCTAACATAACGTCTAAAAGCATCATTGACGCGAATCCGAGTACTATTCCCATCGTTGCGAAATAGGGGTTGGTGTCTTTGTTTTTTTGGCATTCGGGTATTAGCTCGTGGACGGCGACGAGTATCATAGCGCCCGCGGCGAAGGACAGCGCGAAGGGGAGCAGAGATTCGACGTAAACGACCAACAACGCGCCGAGCACGCCCGCGACAGGCTCGACCATGGCCGACGACTGACCGTACAGAAAGCTCTTTTTGCGGGAAAAGCCTTCGCGCCGAAGCGGGAGCGAGACCGCCGCGCCCTCGGGGAAGTTTTGAAGTCCGATGCCTATTGCGACCGAGACGGCGCCCATAAGCTCTTCGGCGGTGTAAGCGCCGCTTTGAAGCGCACCGAATGCGACGCCGACAGCCAAGCCCTCGGGGATATTGTGTAAGGTTATCGATAGGACGAG
>JAZRLT010000121.1:0-2233 GCA_045646995.1 Eubacteriales bacterium
CCTTTTACAAGTGGTTATTTAGAATGGGAGAATAAAAATGAAAACACCTAAATACGTAAGAATACAAGGTCGCGAAATTGCATACCGAACTCAAAAGCCCGTTGGTATTTTTATATTAAATTGGCGCAGAATTCGAGATAACGTTTATAGTGCCGAAGATGTTGAACTATATAATCAAACGCACCAATGGTTTTTAGACAATCTTCCTCAACCACCTTTTTATGGTGATGATAACGATAATCCTCAAGGTGCAATTACATGGTTCAAAACAGAAACCTGCGGTGAGATGCTTGACAAAATCCAACCGCTTATCGATCTGCTCGATAAATATAGAATACCTTATGACATAGTATACACCGATTATGTAGGTCAAATCATTTACGAGGATGATTATCAAGTGGGCGTTATAGATTAGAAAGGAATAATTATGGGAAACGGATTTTTTACAGTATGCGGGATTATAGAAATTGAAGGTAAGATTTTATTAGTACGCCATACATACGGAACAGCAAAAGACAGAATACTTGTCCCCGGTGGATATGTTGAAGAAAACGAACTGCCGAATATTGCAATCGAGCGAGAAATATTTGAAGAAACGGGAGTTGTAGCAAAAGCGAAATTCCTTTTGTCAATTCAGTTCAAAACAAATCAATGGTGTCCGGTTTTCATTTGTGAATACGTAAGCGGAACACCTAAATCGGATAACTATGAGAACAGCGAAATTCTTCTGCTTGATATTGAAGATGCTATCAATCGCGAAGATATTACGAATATGAGCAGAGAACTATTGAAGATTTACAAAACCAACAAGGAAAATGCATTAACAAAAAGTGAGTACCTTGCAAAGAACACAAGCGAACAAAGCTACGCTCTGTTTAGATGAAAGGAGTAGTTGCACTCTGAGCAAATAACAAATAGTTCCACTAAACAGTGAACATAGTTTTAACAATGATTTACTTGACTTATAGCGGTTTTTGTAATAAAATGTAACTTGAGATTATTTTGTCCCACAAGAAAGAGGTCTAAACATGAACCACTATCGCGCAGGTATTGATATAGGCTCTACTACGGTCAAGTTAGTTATAATTGATAATGACAATAAAATACTTTTCGGCGAATACAGACGCCATCGCGCTCACACTCAGGAAACGCTTTCCGAGCTCTTGAAGTTAGCCAAGGAGCAGATAGGCGAATGTATTCTTGACACTCGAATCACCGGCTCGGGTTCAATCAGTCTCGGTAAGGCTATGGGCATCGATTTCGTCCAAGAGGTCGTTGCCGTCGCCACCGCTCTCAAGTCCGTCGCGCCTCAAACCGACGTTGCTATCGAGCTCGGAGGCGAAGACGCTAAGATAATATACTTCAAGGGCGGCCTCGAGGAACGTATGAACGGTGTTTGCGCCGGTGGTACGGGCTCGTTTATCGACCAGATGGCTTCCCTTCTCCAGACCGACGCTACGGGACTCAATAAGGAAGCAGAGAGCTTCAATGTCATTTATCCCATCGCCGCTCGTTGCGGTGTATTCGCAAAGACGGATATTCAACCGCTTATCAATGAAGGTGCTACCAAGGCGGATCTCGCCGCATCTATTTTTCAAGCGGTCGTCAACCAGACCGTTTCCGGTTTGGCTTGCGGAAAGCCCATAAGAGGCTGTGTTGCATTTTTGGGCGGACCTCTACACTTTCTTCCCGAACTCAAAAAGGCTTTTATACGCACGCTCAAGCTTACTCCCGAGACTACTGTCGATCCCGAAAACTCTCATCTTTTTGCGGCATTAGGTGCAGCACTCGAAGCAGACGGTAACGGTTCGTCTATCAACGAACTTATCGAAAAGCTTGAGGGCGGTATAAAAATGGAATTCGAGATAAAGCGTCTCGAACCCCTTTTTGCCAACGAAAAAGAATACGATGAATTTTGTGAACGTCACAACAAAGCAATAGTAGAAAAGAAGGATATCTCCGAGTACAGTGGAAACTGTTTCCTCGGTATCGATGCCGGCTCTACCACAACCAAACTCGCGCTTATCGGTGAAAACGGCGAGTTGCTCTATTCTTTCTATGCCAACAATATGGGTAACCCTATCCAAACCGCTATGAACGCTATCAGCGAGCTCGGAAAATCACTCCCTGAGGGCGCAGTAATCGCAAGAAGCTGTTCCACGGGATACGGTGAAGGTCTTCTTAAATCCGCGTTCGGACTTGATGAAGGCGAGGTCGAAACCATCGCCCACTG
>JAZRLT010000122.1:0-1563 GCA_045646995.1 Eubacteriales bacterium
CGTATCTTGGAAAAATGAATTGGGAGGAGATAACTCAGGCTCTTGCGGATATAAATTACGACGGAGATATGACGTATGAGGTGAATTATTCATTGCTTTATATTTCGGATAGCAATCTTATGCCCGTTTCCGCGAAATTTATGGCAGACGTAGGACGGCATCTTATAGGTGAGGTTGAAAAGAAAAAGAAAATAATATGAAACCGTTTATAGAAAAAACGCTTATATTGGCTCATCGCGGAGCAAGCGCATAAGCTGCCGAAAACACTATGGAGGCGTTTGAGCTTACCGCAAAACGGGGGCTGACGATAGTGTGAGGGTCATATCGTTTAATATCCTGTGTGAAACGTGGAATGATAATGGGGCGTGATGAAAAAGCCGTGGATGTGCTTATGAATTACGCTCCTGATGTTGTTGGATTGCAGGGAACATCTCCAAATTGCCGCTCTGCGCTTGAACCTTTGTTTGGCAGTTCACCTTACAAGATGATCGGCAAACATAATACCGTTATGTACTCAAAGTATGATAATATTAACTTTTCCTCAATTATTTATAATTCAGATACGGTTAAATCTATTAGCAATTGCACGAATATTACGATCCTGATACGGGTGCACCGATATACAATCAAGGATTTCAAAGTTGGAATTTCCTTGTTATCAATATGATAGCATGGCTAAAGACGGGAAAACATATGCGCGTTTTTTAATGTTATAGATTTGGAGAAAATAAATGAAGGTTTGCTATAATTACGAGAGAGAAAAAAAGCAAAATCCTTATATAGGTTTTACAAGCTTTCAGCACTTCAGAAGCGACAGACTATATTCCGATCTCGTAGTCCGTCCCGAAAATAATATGACCGAGACAGAACACGTTGAATGTTATCCCATTCCCGATTATGTAGAGGAAAACGGCAGAACGCAAGGATATTATCCCGACTGCTCCGTAGCTTATATACGTATTCTGTGGAAGGAATTTGAACCGACAGAGGGAAACTACAATTACGCCTTTATTGAGGATATATTGAAAAAGGCAAAAGAAAACGACCAAACGGTAATGTTCCGCATGATGCAGCACAGTACCCGTGAAAGTGACGATGTTCCAAATTGGCTTAAGGAAAAAATAGAATGCCCTGAGCGTCCTGCGGGAAAAAGGGTAAAGAAATGTCCTTCCGATCCTAAGTTTTTGGAATACTTCGGCAGAGCGATACGCGCATTTGGAGAAAGATTTGACAGTGATCCTACACTCGCTATGGTCGATATCTCGCTTCCGGGTGCGTGGGGAGAAGGAAGTCACCTTAAATATTTTACAGAGGAACAGTTAAAGGCTTTCGTAGATATTTATACGGATGCGTTCAAGAACACTCTTCTGATAGGTCAAACAAATGCGCCTTGGCTCGTTGCGTATTCTAACGAAAAAACGTCTATAGGTTGGCGCGCCGATTGCATAGGTCCTGACGATTCTTACCAAAGACTTTTGCTTCAGGCGGAGCAGATGGAAGGAGTTTGGGAAAAAGGCCACGTCTCCTTTGAGTCTTATTGGAAGTCGGATCGTAGCCATGTCG
>JAZRLT010000123.1:0-7160 GCA_045646995.1 Eubacteriales bacterium
TATATGAAGGACGCCGCCCATATGTATTACCAAGGCGGTATCCCCGGCGAATATTACAAGGCGTATAAGTCGGACGACCCGAAGCTTCATTCGGTCTACGACGACACCTACCGTTTCATCAAGGGCGAATTTAAGCCCGACGAAGTTGAATTTAATTAACAAGGAGATATAAAAAATGATTGATAAGGTAAAGGATCAAAACACAGATAAGCTCGCAGCCGCTATTGCAAGCGTTCGTAATATTGACGAAGCGTACCGCTTCTTGAGCGACCTTTGCACAATAAGCGAAATCACCGAAATGAGCAAGCGTCTTACCGCGGCAAGAATGCTCCGCGACGGCAATACCTATAACGAAATTGCCGAAAAGACCCATCTTTCCACCGCTACCATCACCCGCGTCAACCGCGCTCTCCGTTACGGAAGCGACGGATATTCGATGGTGCTCGACAGAATTTCCGAAGAATGAGTATCTATTCGATAGCCGAGCTTTACGACCATATAAACGGAAACGCCTACGTTCCCTACGCCGACTTTTTGGAGGAAAGCTTTAAAAAAGCGGACATCAAGGTCAATGAGGTGCTCGATATGGGTTGCGGCACCGGCGGTATCGCCGCTCTGCTTGCCGACCGAGGATACGATATGATCGCGCTCGACATTTCGCCCGAGATGTTAAATATCGCCCGCGAAAAGAATTACGGCAAAAACACGCTCCTTTTATGTCAGGATATGCGTGAATTCGAGCTTTACGGAACCGTTCAAGCGGTCTATTCCTCGTTTGATTGTATAAACTATCTTACCGAAAAGGGCGACCTCGACCGAGTTTTTGCGCTCGTGCGCAACTATCTCGAATCGGGCGGTGTATTTATTTTCGATATAAACACCGAATACCGCTATAAAAACGTCTACGACGGAATGAGCTACGTTTATGAGGTCGAGGACGATATGGCGGTTTGGAGAAGCGCATACGACGAGAGCGAAGAGCTTTGCGAGTTCACCGTCGATCTTTTCTCCGAAGAGGACGGAGCTTATTACCGTTCGACCGAGCTCCAGACCCAAAAATACCATTCTCCCGAGTCGGTCCTTGCTTCGGCAGAGGGCTTTGTCCTCGTCGAAAAAAGCGGCGGTAAGGGCTTTGACGGCTGTGACGGGAACGAAAAGGAATATTATATATTCAAAAAGCTTTAGTCACGTTAGAGGTTAAAAATGAAAATTTCAGATATACTTGCCTCGAAGGAAATTACCGTTTCCTGCGAGATTTTTCCGCCCAAGCTCGGAACCGAGCTCGAGCAGAGCCGTAAGGTAGTCGCAGATATAGCGGCACTCAAGCCCGATTTTATAAGCGTGACCTACGGTGCGGCGGGCACCACCGCCTCCTTTACGACCGAATTGGCAGAGGAGGTAGAAAACAACGGCGTTGCCGCGCTTGCCCACGTTACCTGCGTTTCTTCGGACGAAGCTTCGCTTTCCGAATATCTTAAAACCTTAAAATCCAACGGAATCGACAATATTCTCGCGCTCCGCGGTGATATGCCCCAAGGTCGCGAGCCGAAAAAGGTCTACGCCCACGCAAGCGATATCGCGAGAGCTATTAAGAAAATGGGTGATTTTTGCGTCGGCGGTGCCTGCTATCCCGAGGGTCACCCCGAATCTCCGTCGGTTACGGCTGATATAGAAAACCTCAAGATAAAGGCGGAAAGCGGTTGCGAATTCTTCACGACCCAGATGTTTTTCGATAACGAGGTTATGTATTCCTTCCTTTCCAAATTCCAAAGAAAGGGTATAAATATCCCCGTAATTGCGGGCATTATGCCTATTACAAACGCGCGCCAGCTAAGCCGAAGCGTTGCGCTTTCGGGCACGAGCGTACCGAGAAGCCTTCGCGAAATGGTAGAGCGATTCGGAGATAATCCCGAGGCTATGCGTCAGGCGGGTATCGCCTTCGCGACGAACCAGATTATTGACCTTATCGCGAACGGCGTTAACAATATCCACATATACGCTATGAACAAGCCCGATATCGCCGAGGCCATATTAAGAAATATATCTTCTATCCGATAGGAATAATATATGACAAATTTCAAAAATATAAAGGACGTCCTTAACGGCAATCCTCGCCCCGCGGTTTTCGACGGAGCGATGGGCACCATGCTCCAAGCTCTCGGACTCAAAGCGGGTGCGCTTACCGAAACGATGAATATCGAAAATCCCGAAGCGGTGCTTTCGGTTCATCAAGCCTATATCGACGCGGGCGCGGACGTTATTACGACCAACAGCTTCAGCACGAATAAAATAAAGCTTTCTCCCTACGGAATGGACGCCGAGGAAGAAATGTTCCGCGCGGTAACTCTTGCTAAAAGAGCGGCGGAAAACGCGGAACGTAAAATATTCGTTGCCGCAGATATCGGACCCACGGGCAAATTGATGCCCCCTTTAGGCGATTTTTCGCTCGAAGAAGCGGTAGAAGCTTTCAAGCCGTCGGTTATCGGCGCCGAAAAAGCGGGCGCGGATATGATATTCTTCGAAACCTTCTCCGACCTTTACGAGGCGAAGGCGGCTATACTCGCCGCGCGCGAAAATTCCGTTCTTCCCGTAGCGGTCTCGCTTACCTTCGACGAAAGCGGACGCACTCTTACGGGCGCCGACGCTAAAACCGTCGCTATATATCTTTCCTCGCTCGGTGTTGACGCCGTCGGTATAAACTGCGGTCTCGGCCCCGATGCTATGGAGCCTATCGCCGCAGATATCGCGCGTTACAGCGGACTTCCCGTAATAGTAAACGCGAACGCGGGCTTGCCCAAGATAGACGAAAACGGAAACACAATATTCGACGTACCGCCCGAAAGATTTTATTCCTTCGCAAAAACTCTCGCATTACGCGGTGTTACCTGCGCAGGCGGCTGTTGCGGTACAAATCCCGACTATATCCGTCAGGTCTCAAACGCGATGAGCGAAGCCGTTACGTGCCGTGCGGCAAGCACCGACAGCACTAAATTTTCGGTTTGCTCGGGCAACCGTTCCTATACCTTCGGTGATAAAGTCGCAATAATCGGCGAAAGACTCAACCCGACGGGCAAGAAAAAGCTCAAGGAAGCTCTTAAAAATTGCGATATGGACTATCTTTGCGCCGAAGCCGTCGCCCAGCAGAGCGCGGGCGCGGATATTCTCGACGTAAACGTCGGTATTCCCGAAATCGACGAGGTCGAAATGCTCCCTAGGGTCGTTTTGGCACTGCAAAAGGTCACCGACCTTCCTTTGCAGCTCGACTCGGCAAACCCGACTGCGCTCGAGGCTGCCGCAAGAGTATATAACGGTATTCCGATAATCAATTCGGTAAACGGCAAGGACGAAAACCTCAATTCGGTACTCCCGATCGTAAAAAAATACGGCGCGGGCTGTGTCGCGCTTCTTCTTGACGAGGACGGTATCCCCGATTCCGCCGACGGAAGATATAAAATCGCGGAAAAGATACTCGCCAAGGCTAAAGAGCTTGAATTTTCGCCCTGTTTCCTCTTCGACGCGTTAACTATGACGGTCGCAACCGACGAAAAGAGCGGCGACAAGACCCTCGATTGTGTCGAAAAATTAAGCAATAACGGTTATTTCACAACGCTCGGCGTTTCGAATATATCCTTCGGTATGCCTAACCGTGAAGCAATCAACGCTTCCTTCCTCGGTGCGGCAGCGGCGCGCGGATTGAGCGCGGCTATTATGAACCCCGCAAGCGAAAATATGAAATTAGTCCTCAACGAAGAAAACCCCGAGCGCGAATTCACCTTCGACAAGGAAGCCTCCGAGGTTGTCAAGGCGGTCGATGAAAAGAAGGAAATGTCGCTCTACGACGCGGTCTTCCTCGGACTTACGGCGAAGGCACACGATGCCGCGATAAAGCTATTGGAAACAAAAAAACCGCTCGAAATAATCGAATCCGACCTCGTACCCGCGCTTAACGCGTTGGGCGACGGTTACGAAAAAAAGACCCTTTTCCTTCCCCGTCTTTTGGGCGGTGCCGAAGCGGCTAAAGCGGCTTTTTCGGCGGTCAACTCCGCTCTCGAAACCAACGACCGCGAAAAGGGTATGAAAATCATTATCGCTACCGTACAGGGTGATATCCACGATATCGGAAAAAATATCGTCGCAACCCTTCTTTCTAACTACGGCTTTGACGTTATCGACCTCGGAAAGGACGTTCCGCCCGAAAAGGTGCTCGACGCCGTAATCGAAACCGGAGCTCCGCTCGTCGGATTGAGCGCACTAATGACGACGACCGTGCCCGCGATGGTGAAAACCGTAGAGCTGTTGCACGAAAAATCACCCGAAACGAAAATTATGGTCGGCGGAGCCGTTCTTACCGCCGATTACGCCGAATCAATGGGCGCCGATTTCTACGGCGCGGACGCTATGGCGTCGGTGCGTTACTCGCTTAAATTGGACGGACGTTAACGAAAAGCATTCACCGCAAATTCACATCTGAAAAAGGAAACGCTATGAAAAAGCTATTAATTATTATACTCGCGCTTGTTACCGTTTTTTGCGCGGTCGCTTGTACTGACAATAATGACGTGAACGACAACGTTTTCTCTGAAACGGCTTCATCCAACGTATGTAACAAAGCAAAAGCTCTCATAGAAAAGGGCGACGCCGAGGGCGCGTACAAGCTTTTATATAGCAGCGAGCAAACCGACGAAATTCGGGCTATGATCGACGATTTTAAAATCGTTGCGACCCGCGAAGTGTATAAATATGCGGGAAGCTCCTTCTACTCGGTTGTTGCCGACCGTACCTTTGACAGTAAGGGAAACGTCCTTACCGACAACACCTCTTCAAAAAAATACGAATATACCTATGACGATAAAAACCAAGTTGTTTTTGAAAAGCATATATATTCGGACGGCGAAGTTACCATTTCCTACGCCTATGACGACGAAGGCAGAGTAATAAAAATCGAAAACAACGACCCCCGTCAGAAATACCATTGCATTGAGGAGCGTGAATACGACAAATACGGCAACGAGACAAAAAGGACCCGCAAATACGACGGGATCACAGATGTGTCAGAGCATAAATACACCTATGATGAAAAGGGTAATATAATCAAAGACGAATATCCCGACGACGTTTTCGCGCCTGTAATTGAATATGTTTACGATGACAGCAACAGAGTTATCGAACGCAAGGTGGGTGTTGACAAATACCTATTTGTATATGACGAAAAGGGCAACCTGCTTTCGGAAACCTATGACAGTTACCACGATATGAACGAATACCGTAACGAATTTACCTACGATATCAATGATAACAAAACTAAAGAGATTTATACCGAGGACGGCAAAACTGTAGAAACCTACGAAAGAGAATTCGACAGCGCAAGCCGTGTATTGAAAGAAGTGCATATTAAATACGGGCGCGAGACAGAGAAAGAGACAACAACGTTCGAATATAACGAAAAGGGCTTGTTGATCACCAAAAAAACAACACGGGTGGATACGGAAACCGTTCGGTATTCCTACGATAACTTAGGAAATCTTACGGAGATCAAAACCTCTACCCAGTTATCCAACGTACAATCTTTTTATACATATTCAGGATACCGCTATTTCTATTGCCCCGAGGAATAAAATACATATAACCTCGTATTATACAACAACATAATAAGGAGATTTTGATATGAAATACGAAATCAAGGGCGGAAGCTTCCCCGTTGTAACTTGCGAGCTTGAAAACGGCGAACAGATGATTACCGAAAAGGGATCTATGGCTTGGATGTCCTCTAATATGAAAATGGAAACCGTCGGCGGAGGCGTAGGAAAAATGTTTTCCAAGGCGTTTTCGGGCGAAAGTATGTTCCATAACGTTTACACCGCGCAAGGCAAAGGAACGATCACGTTCGCTTCGAGCTTCCCCGGAATGATAGTCCCCGTTGAAATCACCCCCGACTCTCCCCTTGTGGTTCAAAAGAGCGCGTTTCTCGCCTCGGAGCCCTCGGTCGAGCTATCGATTCACTTCAATAAAAAGCTCGGCGTCGGATTTTTCGGCGGTCAGGGCTTTATAATGCAAAAGCTTACCGGCAACGGAACGGCTTTTATCGAAATAGACGGCGAATTAGTCCAATATGAGCTCGCAGAGGGCGAAAGACTCATAGTTGATACGGGCAACGTAGCCGCTTTCGACGCGACCGTAAGCATTGATATCCAAAAGGTCCCCGGCGTTAAGAATATGTTTTTCGGCGGCGAAGGCTTGTTCAATACCGTTTTGACCGGCCCCGGCAAGGTTTGGCTTCAGACAATGCCTATCGTCACCGTCGCAAACGCAATAAGACCCTATATCCCCACAGGCAACTGATAAATACCTTCTTGAAAGGAATATTAATATGAAAAGAATACTTCTCCTTGCACTCGCGCTTATTACCGTTTTTTGCGCGGTTGCTTGTACCGACGAAACCAAGCCTACCGATGTTTCGGGTAAACCCGAATCCTCCGCAGTTGTTTCCACTCCCGACAAGTCCGATGCTGTTTCGGAAAACGCGTCCGAAAATGCTTCCTCCGACGTTTCCGAAGACGAATCTCACGACCATTCGCATAGCTCTGTTTCTCCCTCCGATAACTCCGACACGTCTTCTCCTTCCTCGAAGATTCCCGAGCCTATGGCGTTGGTCGGCACTTGGAAGAGGGTTTCAACCGAGGTTGAGGGTGATATAAACGACGGCGGTGACTGTACTATCGTCATTACCGGCACAAACGAGGAAAACCTTAAGATTTCCTACACAAATAAGGAATTTCCTAACACTAATTATTCCGATAAAGAGCTAATCTTGTCCGAACAGAAATATTTCCCCGAATACGGTAACGGCGAATGGGTTGCCTGCGTAAATCATTTCGGCCCCAACGACACTACCTATTGCCTCGCTATCTTCGAGGACGGAAAATTAAAGCTCCGCAACGATTTCGTTGTTGACGGCGCTCTTCGCTACAGTTACGAGATCTTCGAACGCGCTTGATTTTTAAATGACGACACGCTCCCCCGAGGAGCGTGTCTTTTTTACCGAACAAAACCGCGAGAAAATTCTAAAAAGGTATTGATTTTCTCGTTTGGATATGATAGAATAGCCGAGCGAGCAAAAAGCCGCGGTAATTTAATATGTGGGTGTAGCTCAGTTGGTTAGA
>JAZRLT010000124.1:0-16609 GCA_045646995.1 Eubacteriales bacterium
AGAACGCGAACGGTCGTATAATCTCTCGCTCGGTCGCTCAAGATGACAGTAAGCAGATGTTCCGTCCTTGTGTTACAGGACGCGCGAAATGCTTCGGTCATATCCGTTGCGACTCGATATTGATGAACAACGCTATAATAAGCTCTATTCCCGCCGTTGCGGCAGAGCATACCGAAGCGAACCTCGTTCACGAGGCGGCTATCGGACGTATCGCGGGAGACCAGTTGATAAAGCTTATGACTCTCGGGCTTACCGAGGAAGAAGCCGAAGAAAAGATTCTCGAAGGCTTCCTCGGTGAAAGTAAAATTTAAGGCGAATATATAAGCAAATCATATCGAAAAAAGGACAGTGAATTTTTGGAATTCTCTGTCCTTTTATTGTTGTAATTTTTTGTGTCTTTAATTTCTGCAATCGACGAGGGATACGCAAAGAACGTCGGGGAGGCGGGAAAGTGCACCGACGAGCTTTTGGTGGTTGCCCTTCAACGCAACCTCATAGATAACCTCGGTGTATTCGCCGTTATCAACGAGTGAGCTTAAGCGGTTTTTGATTCCGTTTTCGGTAAGAAGTCTTCCCGTATAGTCGATAGCCTTGTCGCTGTTGGCGCGAACGACGAGGAGATAGGGTCGAGAATTGGTAGCCGAGAGCTTCATAACTATGAACGCCGCCGCGCCGATGAAAAGACATCCGACGATAGTTATTTTATAGAAATGAGCACCTGCGGTGATACCTGCGGCAACGGCCCAGAACATAAACGCAGTATCGGAAGCGTCCTTGATGGCAGTACGGAAACGAATAATACTCAAAGCACCGACCATACCGAGCGAGAGCGCAAGGTTTGAGGTTATCGTAAGTACGATCATCGCCGCGATGGGGGTTATAAGAAGAAGCGTGATCTCAAAGGTCTTGTTTCTCGAAACGCCCTTAAGCGTGAGACGGTAGATAAGAAGGATAAACAATCCCGAGAGGAATGCAACCGCGAGCGAGAGCATAATATCCGCGAGGGTTATTTCGGCGGAAAAGCCCTGAAGCACGCTTTTTTTGATAGCGTCAAAAATACTCATATTTTTTCTCCTTTAATCGTCGGTCAATCCGACGTTTCTGCATAAAGCGTATTTTGAAACCGAAAGCTGTGACCCGAAGGTATTACAGCATTTTCGTATAAACGAAGGACAGCGTTCGGAATATTTTATTTCCATAATGATTTTGTCTCGGCCGACTGCGGGCAGCGCTCTTTCGGTACGTCCGAATAGCGTATTCATCTCCGGAGCAATCGAATCGACGTTCATATCGAAGGTGACGCGGATACCGAGCGAGGGCATAACGTACGCCTCGCGGTCGTATCTTACGGTGACTGCGGGCTTAAATGCCTTGCTGCGCATCTCCGACGCAAGTCCGAAGCATTCGGAATTTTCGTTTATCGGCTCGCCTGCCATTAACGCCCTTAATTCGTCGGCGGTTATTCTCGCCGAATGCTTTTCGGTGACGATTCCGCGTTTTGTTTTGCGTTCGAGCCTTATAAAACCATCATTTCCGTCGTAGGTGCGGATTCGGTATTTTATGTGGACGGCGTTTCCGTCCTCCTTTTCAGCGAGCGCGGTATCGTAGGGATCGTCGAAATAAAGCGAGGATATCGAATATTTACCGTTTTTGCCGTTTTGGTCGGGTCGTAGCACCGAACGGATTCGGTTAGCGATAATCGAATATTCGGTATAGCTTATAAGATATTTTTCTTCGCGGCGTTCAGCCAAACCGAACCACCTCCCTATAGATTAGATTTTGAAGCCGTAGGACCTCATTTCGTTGTCAGACAGCGAGAAATAGGATTGAACGTATTTTTCGACGTACGCTTCGCGGTTTTTCGTGAAGGAATAAAGGCTTTTTACTGAGTTCTTCCAGTTTTCGTAGCTCTTATCCCAACGGATCCTGTCGCGCTCGATATCGTTTTCAATAAGCGCAACGTAGCGGTCGATATAGGGGTCTACCGTTTCGGAATCCCATACGTTGTAAAGCTGGTATGCGATCTCCTCGAGATATTTTTTCTTGAACTCGGGGTTCTTGAGAAGCGCGTTTATAAGTCTTGTCGAGAAATTGTCGCCGCCGCCCGTTCCTGCGGGATTTAAGTGCTCGGAAACGGTATTGTATGAGGCGGTACGGAAGGCGTGGTCAACGTCGTACATTATCCATCGCCATTTTCCGCCCTCATAGGTGAAAAATCGGATGTTGCCGTTGTCGGTATTACATATTACCATTTCGGCGACCGAATAATCGATATAGTTTTCTATATCCATCTGAGAAGCGACGTAGTCGTAATGCTCCTTGATTTTAAGATCGTGGCTCGAAGCGTAATTGACGAGCGCGGTATAGCTTTCGCTCGTGCGTCCGTTTGCGACGGTAACCTCGACCTTGGACGCGTCGATATTATATCGCCCCGCGACGTAGTTTTCGGTGAGCTTCTCGCGGATGAAGTATAATCCCCAATATTCGCCGTTGAGATAAACGACGACGGGACGGTTTTTCTGAATATCTATTCCGAGCTTGTCCGAAGCGACGTTGCTTATCATCGCGTCGCGCATACTCGTATAGCTGAAGTCTTGGCCGGTATTACGAAGGACGAAGGATTCGAAGCAGTTGAGCGAATCGTCCTCGAAGAGCTGATAATTAAGTGCGCCCGCACCGTAGGTGTTGCGGAAGAAGAAGGCGAAGGACTTTTTCGGAAGCGCTCTCGAAAGACCGCCGAAGATTCTTACTCCGCAGGTCTCGGAAAATCCGCCCCCGTTCTTATCGAAAAAAGAAAGGGTGACCTCCTTTTCCCAACGCTTGTAATAATTCGCGCCCTCGTAAGGGAAAGCGGCGTTTGCGTTGGGTCCTGTTTCGTAAATGCCCGTGTAATAGTTCCAAAGATTATCGGGGTTTGTAACGATAGATATGGTTTCGAGCGTATCGGGCTCGTTTATTATATAGGAAAAGCTTGCGACCTTGCTCGACGGCTTGCCGTTCGGGACGGAGATACAGCGGATTACAGAGGTCGAATTAAGCGTTATAGGTCCGGTATAAAGCTTTGAGGCTGCGGTCGGCTCGGTACAATCGAGGGTGTAATATATCGCGCCCTCGCCCTTAAGCTCTACGGTTACGGAGTCTTTTTTATAAACGCCTTGGGGAAGAGTAGAGGTAGGCGCAACTGCCGATTTGGGAGCCTTCGCCGAGTTCTTTGAGTTTGGAGTTACCGAGGAAAGAACGTAAAATCCGTCGCTTCCGTCGGGGCGACCGAACGAGGTGTTCGTTCCGAGCGATTGGAATGCAGCCGAGTCGATTATCTCGTCACCCTTGGAGAGAGTAACGGTTTCACCCGCTGCTGCGAGCGCGAAGGGTACGGAAATATGTCCCTTCGGAATATTGGTTCCCTCGGTGGAAAGGATTACGGTAACGTATCCGCCGGCGGGGATCTTTAATCCGTCAAGCGAGCCCTTTCTCGGCTCTTCGGGATCGTCCGAGAGGTAATATCCCGTAAGATCTATTTCGGAATTTCCGCGGTTGTGAAGCTCAACGAAATCGTGGTAGGTGCCGTAGGGACCCGCGAAGTGCTTGGTGTTGGATGCGACGATCTCGCTTATTTCAACGCCTACGGGTCTTACCGACGATTCGTAGGAGACCTTACCTGAGTCGCTGTTGGCAAAGCCTATCGAAATATCTCCCGAAACGTACGCGGAGTTGTTGTTTTCGACTATGCGTATTCTCGATTTGCCGCTTCCGTTTTTAGAGCAGGGGACCGATTCGCTTCTTCTGAAGTCGGGGTGGGTAAGATAGAGCGCTTCGCCCGACGAAAGAGCAAATCCGCAAACGTTAGCTCCTTCACCGTTTTCTGCGTAAAGAACCATACATTCGCCCGCCTTCAGCGTTTTTTCGGGAATAGCGTAGCGGTAGGGGTCGTCCTCGGAATCCGAAACGTAATATCCCTTGGTGGAAACGTCGGTATCAGAAACGTTACATATTTCGATCACGTCGCGAAGCTTGCCCTTATAAGGGACTCCGTCGGACGATAAGAGAATCTCGTTGATAACTATGGGTGCTTTGTCGTTTATTCGTATCGCTTCGATCGCTTCCTTGCCGGCGTCGTCGTTTTCATATCCGGGGGTCGCGTAAAGCTCCTTGTATTCGGTCTTGCCGTCGGTCGTTACGCGGGAAATCGAATTGTTGGACGCAGTGGAAATTACCTTTTCGGCGTAATATTTCGAGCCGAAGGCAATAACGGCGGATTCGTCCTTCGAAAGACGGAAATTCGAATGGAACTCACCGCTTTTCGTAAGAGTATCCTTACCCGAAGCGTAAACGAGAACGATATCGCCGGGGGCAAGCTCCTTTTCGGGGAGGGCGCATTTCGATTTTTCTTCGACAGAGTCCGAAACGTAATATCCTTTGGTAGAGATTATCGATGATGATATATTCTTAAGCTCGATAATGTCGCAAAATTCGCCTTCGTAATCGGGCAATACCGATTGGTTTGCGGTAAAAATTTCGTTTATGACGAGGGACATATTGCCGTCGAAGCTGCCCTCGAGGAATTGACGTACGCCCTCTTCGGAATTTTCATATCCGGGGGACGCTTCGGTGGAAAGCTCGTAATCACCCTTTTTGAGAAGCATAACCTCGTTCGGTGCGGTGGCTTGCGTGGTAATGCTTGCTACGACCGTGCCGTCGTATGCGACGAGCGAAACGTATTCGCCGCCGTCCGACGAAAGACGGAAGGGAACGTTAATGCCGTCGAAGAATACGACGAGATAGCTACCCGATTTGAACTCAACGTTGCCGAAGGTGTACGCGACGCCGTTCCCCGTATCGTTGGCAAGCCCGAATCCGTTAAGGTTAAAGGTCTCACCGCGGTTGTAAAACTCGATATAGTCGTGATATTCGCCCTTGTCGTCGGCGATTATCGAGCGGTTGGAAGAGCAGACCTCGGTAATATCGACTACGAGATTTCTCATTTCGCCGTCGTAAAAGACCGGCTCGCCGATCGTGTCTTCAACCAAAATCACGACCGCGATGCTCAAAAGAAAGCATACGACGAGCAGAACCGCTATCATTATTTCTCTTTTTGTTTTGTTAGTCATTTTTTGATTTGCGTACATATTAAAACCTCATATAAGAGCTTAATAACGTTCATTGATAATATATTATTATACCACACGGTTCTCGTCAATTCAACAAAAAGTGCAAATAAAATTCCAAAAAAGAGACTTCGTGCGGAAGTCTCTTAGGAGGTATACAAAACAGTATTTCATGCATAAGATATAAAGAGCTATTCCTCCACGTCTGCCGAATGCTTGGATTTCGAAATTTCGTCTTTAAGGATCGCGACGAATTCCTTGTTCGGCTCGAACTCAATCATCGCTCGCTTGCCGTTAAAATCACAAAGAAAGACGAAGCTTTCCGCGAACATATTCTGGTTAAGCGAGTATTTTATAATAGCCTTTTCGGTAGAGGGAAGATGGAGATAATCTCGCTTGGGAATAAGCTCAACAGCCGATTCAAGCGCGACACAGCAAACCGTTTGACGGCGGTTTCCGATTATTTTCGTAACCGAAAAATCACCGTTGCCGACCGAATATTCAAATTCGGTAAGCGAATACCGTACGTTTACGAGAATAGCGACCATAAGCGCGGCGAACGCAAAAAGATTTATTACCGACTTTACGGGCGTGTCCAGCGACGCAAGAAGAAAGAGAAGTAAAGTCACCGCGACGCTTACGAAAAGTATTAATTTCACTTGAGTGACGTTTCTTTCGGGTTTACAGATATACAATGCCGATCAGCTCCTTGAAAATTTATATAAACGGAGGAAATACATAATGAATTTTGACCGCGAATCACTTAACAAAATTTTGTCTATGGACGAAGAGAGCTTTAAAAACCTTACGCGGACGATAGCCGAGGCGGCGGGCGCGAGTAAGTCCAAGACAGAGGCAATGCTGAACAACCCCGAATTTATAAAAAGAAAGCTTTCTCAAATGACTCCCGAGGAAGCGAGTCGGCTCGTTGATTCGGCGGGAAAGGAAAAGAGCGAGGAGATTATGAATATGCTTCGTGCTCAGGGCTTTGACGTTGGAAAATGATTTCGGAGAAAAACTGAAAAGCGTGCTTTCCGATCCTGAGGCGATGGCAAAAATCACCGCGATAGCGTCATCGCTTGGGATGAGTCCGAGCGCGGAGGTAAAGAACGAGGAGTCGAAGCCCGACGTAACTCCGCCCGAGCCGAACCTCGGCGGACCTGATATAGCTTCGGTGTTTTCTCAATTAGCGCCATCCTCGGTGAGCGATCCGAGGGTAGCGCTTTTAAGCTCGCTAAAGCCGTTTCTTCGCGAGGAAAAGCGCGGGAAGATCGATGCACTGACTCGCGCTCTTTCTATTGCTTCGATGATGAAGGGCTTCAGAAGGTAGGTGATTTAATGTATAGCAGAGATTTCGGCGGAATCCGAAGCGACGGACAATTATATAACCTCGAGAGGGAATATAACGAATCACACCGTCACGATCCGCCCCCGAGCTTTAATGAGCAGAGGGCGGAGGGCGAATGCCTCCAAAGCTCGCCGAAAAAGAGCTTTTCACTCGACTTTTTGCGAGATCTTAAAATAGACGATCTTATTCTGATAGGAATAGGTATTTTGCTCTTACTCGATTCCGACAGCGAAAACGACATATTCGTTTTTCTTATAGCATTCCTCTTGTTTTTTTAGTGGTTAGCCTCGGATATAAGAAAGTCGATAAATCTGTCAACTGTTTTGCGATCCTTCATAGAAAGCGAACGGTATTTAACGTAGGGCGATTCCGACTCGGAGGAGCTTTCGCGCATTGTCATTGATTCGCCGGTATAAATACCCGCGGCGAACATTAAATCCTCGAGGTCGATCTCGCCGAATGCGTGGGAAGCAACCTTTCGTATAAGCTTGGGGCGGGGAGGGTTATCCTGAGTTCCCAATGCGAGCTTTCTCATCTGGACGTAGCTTATATCACAATCCGACGCGAATTGACGCCAAGAGCGTACACCCTTTGCCTCAACGAGAAGCATAGCGAATATTTTTTTATTCCATCTGTGGTTTTCAGCCATAAAGGTCTCCTTGACGAGTGAGTATTAAAATCCGCGGCCTTCAAGCGCCGCACCGATAACGGTTCCGTAAGCGGAATTCTTCGGGATTATTATATTAACGCCAAACATATCGCGCAGCTTTGCGAAAATTTCTTCGGCTTGAGGAAGTATCGAGAGATTGCCGATAAGGACGATATCTTTAATGTTTTTCATTCGCGCTGAGAAAATAGCCATCATCGCTATCGTCTCGAAAACCATATTTACGAGTCCGAGGGCGATATCCTCTCGGGATGCAAGATCACTTACTTTGCCGAAATTGGACGCGGTGGTCTCGACGGAAAGGTTGGGGCCCATTCCGCGTTCGGTAATATCGGATATCATAAGGTCGACGTTTTTGATGTTGCCGCCGAGCGCAAGCTCCGCGACGTGCTGAGCCGAGCGTATACCTAAAAGCTTGTCGGCTATTCCGACCAAGGTGCCTCCGCCTACGCCCGTACCGCCCAAGTGACTGTATTCGCCGTTTTTTGCGTTAGCGTATACGAATGCGGTTCCCGTGCCCATACTCGCGATAACCGCTTCGTCGATACCGCTTAAGTAAAGACCGCCTTTGCCGTTCGCGACGAATTCGTCGACGTGAATGGTTTCGAGTCCGTATATATTATTTCCGAGGAAGGACGAGCCTACGCCGGTTATCATAACTTTTTCGATATCGGAAAGAGAAATATTGTTGTCGCTCGTGAATTTTCCGAATCCGCCGTAAAACGAGGCGACGGGATCGTTAGCCTTTACGAGTTGAGGCTCCAAAAGACGGTCGCCGTCAAATCCGACGATTTTAGTCGTGCTTCCGCCGACGTCTATACCGACTATTATGCTCATTATAATCCTCCTATGGATAATTTCTGAATAATTATTATATGTAATTTTATTCCATTTTTATCGTTTTGTCAATGAATTATCGCTTAAACTGCGCCAAAAGTGCTCGGCACGGGCGTTTTTTCTATATTATAACGACCAAAAAGAACGAAAAATTAAAAAATACTCTTTTCATAACCGAAAATTTGTGGTAATATATATTGAATTAGTATTTTTTACGGAGGGACGCCGATGTATAATACCGACGAACAGGCGCTTTTTGCGCTTAAGGCGCGTAAGGGATTATGCTCCCACGCTTATATCGTCGATGGCGCGGTCGGTATAGGTAAGCTCGATTTTGCGTTATATTGCGCGAGCGCAATGCTTTGCACCGGCTCTGACAAGCCCTGCGGGGTTTGCGATAACTGCCGTAAGATAAATAGCGGTGACCATCCCGACGTTTTTATAGTCGGCAAGGAAAAGACCGCCGCCATAGCCGACGTGAGAGAGCTTATAAGGCGCGCTTCGCTTAAGCCTAACGATGCGGATAAACAGATCTTTATAGTATGTAACGCGGGAAAGCTTCGCGAGGATTCCCAAAACGCGCTTTTGAAGCTTTTTGAGGAGCCTCCCGAAACCGTCGCTATATTCCTTCTCACCGAAAGCCGCGTTTCGCTTCTTCCCACGGTGCTTTCACGAGGTCAGCGTATCCATCTCGACGGCTTACCCGAGCAGGAGATGCGTTTGCGCTTGCGCGAGAAATTTCCTAATGCGACTTCGAGAGAAATCGAAGAAACGCTTTCCTTCGCGGCAGGAAATTTCGGTGCCGCGGCAAAATATCTTGCCAAGGAAAACGCTTCGGTGCGCGCCAAGGCCGAAAATATTTTTACGCTTGCCGTAAACCGTCGCTCGTACGAGCTCGCTAACGCGTTACTCGTGCCGAAATATAAACGCGATCAGTTGATTGCGATTCTTTCGGAATTTGTGATATTGACCGTCGAGTCGGAAAAAAGAAAGTTCGGCGTCCCCGATTCCGCGCCCGAAGACGGCGAGACTGCGTTAGCCGTGGAGAAGGCGTCGAAGCGAGCGCTTGCCGCTATGTGCGAGGTGGCTCAGCTTTGTATAATCTCGCTTGAGAATAACGCTAACGTTACCGCGACCGTGTCGAAGCTTTCCCTCGACCTTATTACCGCTGCGGCGAGATGATCCGAAAAAATTGATAAATATTCAGGAGAATATAAATGGAAAACAACGAAAAGAATAACGAAAAAAAGCCTAACGGCTCTCATAACGGCGGAGCCCGCCGTAATAACCACCGCCGCGGAAGACACGGAAGACATTTCGGAAACAAACCGAAGAATAAGCCCGTCAACGGCGAAAATACCGCACCTTCCGAAAACGTAGAGGCTGTAGTTGAAGAAAATACCGAGGCGGTCGAATCTACCTTTACCGGATTCACTCCCGAGCCCGAGGAGGAGCGTAAATATATGTTCGATTACGAGCCCGCCGAGGAAGCCGTAGTCGAAGAGGAAGCCAAGACCGTTAAGGTCGTCGGTATAAAGTTCCGCAACGGAAGTAAGATATATTATTTCGATCCGCTTGAGATAGAGTTCGAAAAGGGCGAGCACGCCGTCGTTGAAACCGTTCGCGGTGTTGAATACGGCGAGGTTGCGCTCGGCAATAAAATGGTCGGTGAGTCCGAGGTCGTTTTCCCCTTGAAGCCTGTTTTGCGTAAGGCTACGAAGGAGGACGACGAGCGTCACGCCGAAAACCGTAAGCTCGAGGAAAGCGCGAGACCTATCTGGCAGGAAAAGGTCAAGAAAAACGGTCTCGAAATGCAGCTTGTTGACGTTGAATATACCCACGATAACGCGAAGCTCTGCTTCTATTTTACCGCCGACGGACGCGTGGACTTCCGTGAATTGGTTAAGGATCTCGCGGGTGTTTTCAGAACCAGAATCGAGCTTCGTCAGATCGGTGTTCGTGACGAGGCTAAGCTTTTCGGCGGCTTGGGAAGCTGCGGAAGACCCTTCTGCTGTAATACCTTCCTCCCCGATTTCGCTCAGGTTTCGATAAAAATGGCGAAGGAGCAAAACCTTTCGCTGTCCTCGTCGAAGATAAGCGGTGCCTGCGGACGTCTTATGTGCTGTCTCAGATTCGAGCAGGACACCTACGAAAGAGAATACGCTACATTCCCGAAGGTTGATACTATCGTTGATACCCCCAAGGGTAGGGGAGTTATCGTCGAAAGCAGCTTCTTGACGGGTAAGATTAAGGTAAAGATGAATAACGACCAAAGCCTTAAGGTCTTCGGTAAATCCGAACTCAAGCCTTTAGGTATGATTAAGGTTAAAGAAGAAGTCAGCGATGACTTGAAGAAATTGGAAGATAAGTAAATAAAAAATCCGCTTCGACCGAAGCGGATTTTTTGTTGTTATTCGGTGTCTTCGTTTTTGGTTTCGCCGTTTAATTTCATTTCGGCGAATTGCTCGGGAGTGATAAGAATATTACGCTTTTTAGTAGCGGCGTCGAACTCGCCGATAAATCCGCGGCGCTCCATCTTATCGATGATTCTTGCTGCGCGGGCGTAACCGAGCGAGAGTCGTCTTTGGAGAAGTGAGGTGGAAACGGTACCGCTTTCGATAGCGACCTCGACCGCATCCATAAACATCGGGTCGAGCTTTTCGTTGCCGTCGTCCTCGACTTCAGCCGCAGCCTTCTTGCCCTTCATACCGCAAAGCTTTGCTTCCTGCTCGATCTGTTTAATAATCGATTCGTCGTACTGTACCTGAGCGGCTTCGCGTATAAACTGGGTTACCGCGGCAACCTCACTCTTGCCGTCTACGAACGCGCCCTGAACACGGATAGGCTTGGACGCGCCGACGGGGAAGTAGAGCATATCGCCCTTACCGAGTAGCTTTTCCGCGCCCGTCTGGTCGAGAATCGTACGGCTGTCTACCGCCGCAAAGGTTGTAAGCGCGATACGTGAGGGGATATTCGCCTTGATAAGACCGGTAATGACGTCTACAGAGGGACGCTGGGTACCGATAACGAGGTGCATACCCGCCGCACGAGCCTTTTGAGCAAGACGGCAAACCGAGGTTTCAACGTCGTCGGGCGCCATCATCATAAGGTCGGCAAACTCGTCGATAAATATTACTATCTGAGGAAGTGCGGGACGCTCGGGGTCGTCCGAAACGGCAAGGTTATATCCTGCCAAATCTCTTGCACCGACCTCTTGGATAAGCTTATAACGGTTTTCCATTTCGGTACAAGCCCAATTAAGAGTACCTGCGGCGCTCTTGGGGTCGTTAATAACGGGGACGAGAAGGTGGGGGATATCCTTATAGTCGGAAAACTCAACCGTTTTCGGGTCGATAAGTATTAATTTTACGTCGTTGGGATGGTTACGGTAGATCAACGAAAGGATAAGCGAGTTTATACATACCGACTTACCCTGACCTGTCGCACCCGCGATAAGAAGGTGGGGCATCTTCGCGATATCGAGATAAACGGGGTTGCCTGCGACGTCCTCGCCGAGAGCGGCGAAAAGACGGCTCTTGTTATCGCGGAAGGTGGGATTATCGATAAGTCCGCGGAGGCGTACCATCGAAATATTTTTGTTCGGGATTTCAATACCGACGGCAGATTTGCCGGGGATATTTTCGATTCTTACCGAGGTTGCGGCAAGGTGGAGCGCAAGGTCCTCGGAAAGATTCATTATGGATTTGACCTTGACGCCGGTCTCGGGTCGGAGCTCATAGCGCGTAACGGTGGGACCGAACGAGCAATCGACTACCTTAGCCTTGACGTTAAAGCTTGCGAGAATTTCTTCGAGCTTACGGCTTACGCGCTCAACGTCGTTTGCGCTCGGACGCGTTGCGTTTTGCTCATCGGCGGTAAGGAGAGTAATCGAAGGGAATACGTAAGGGGTGTCCTCGATAGGCTCGAGATACATTTCCTCGTCCTCGTAATCCTCGAGAATCTCATCCTCGATCGCTTCGTCGCTTTCTTCGGCTTCGGGCGATTCCTCGATAATTTCGGGAATAGTTTCGGGAGCCGATTCGAAAAGCTCGTCAACGAACGCTTCGGGCGATTCCTCGGGCTCGGGAACGGGCGCTTCCTCGGGAATAATAATATCTTCGGATTCGGATTCCATAGGGTCGTCGGGAAGCGCGGCTACGAAGGGCTTTTCCTTCTTATCCTTCTTTTCCTTTATCTTCTTGGGTTCGGGCTTTTCTTCCTCCTCTTCCTCCTCGGCTTCGCGCTCGGCGCGTCTTTCTTCGTTATAGTCCTTTAGCTTGTAGTAGAGATTTTTGAAGAACCTGAATATTGCCTTTACCGTTCCCTTCGGAGTAGCACCGCAGAGAAGAACGGTACAGATGAATATACCGAGTATTGCGAGCGAGACTGAGGCAACCTTGCCGATTATCGCAACGAACAAAAGCGCGATCGAGCCGCTTATGAGTCCCGCACTGTGAAGCTCCTTGCCGGTCTTATAAAGGTCGCCGAGAGAGACGTCTCCGCTTGCAACGATAAGGTGGATAAGAACCGAGGTGAAGATGAATTCAAGCGCGTAAAGACAGTATTTTATACCCGCAACGTTGTTTTTGCGGTCGCGTCCCCAAAAAATGGTTATCGCGAGCATCAAGAAAGGCACTACGTAATACATCGGGCCGAAAAGACCCTTCAAAAAGTTAGCGACGGGCGCGCCGACAATTCCCGTATTGATCGCGGGGAAGAAGGTAAGAATTATTATGAACGCGAAAAATCCTACCGCCCAGCGGATGATTTCTCCTACGTCAATTCGTATATTTTTTTCTTTTTTCGGGGTTTTAGCCGCCGTTTTTTTAGACGGACTCTTTTTCTTTTCTGCCACTTTTAACTCCTTATTAAACGGTCGTTATGCGATGACGATATCGGCGATAATTGCCGCAAGACCGATGATTATGCAATAAACCGCAAAAAACGTAAAGCTTTTATTTTTGGTAAGATATTGGAGAAGCTTGATTGCGAGGAATCCGACGGCACAAGCAGTGACTGCACCGACGATAAGGGGTATAAGCATATCCGAAGCCACACCCTCGGAAATCATATCGGGAAGCTCTAATACACAAGCGCCGAGAATCGCGGGAATAGACATCAAAAACGAAAATCTTACCGATTCTTCCTTGGAGAATCCGAATACGATACCTCCGGTTATGGTCGAGCCCGAGCGGGAGATACCCGGTAATACTCCGAATACCGCCTGCATAACGCCGACGCCTAAGGGACGGAAAAGTCCGCTCGTTTCGGTAGTTTCGTTTTCGGTCTTAAGACGGTCTATAACGAAGAGCATAAGACCGTTCAGCATCAAAAGTCCGCCGATAGCCCAGCTTGTTCCGCAGATGATCTCGACTGCGTCGTCATACCCCAAAAGCTTCGCGGGGATAAGCGGAAGAGTCGCGATAACGAGCATAAGGAAGAGCTTTTCGCCCTTTTCGAGCCGTTTTGTGAGCTTGCCTGTGAAGAGCTTTTTGATAAGCGATATAAAGCCCATAAAAAGCATCCATACGTCCTTTCGGTATACGACGCATACCGAAACGAGGGTCGCGAGATGAAGCGCGACGTTAAATCCGAGGTTGGCTTCGGCGGCGTTTCCTATCTCCGTGCCGAAAAGCTTGGGGGCGAAATTCTGAGCCAAGGAAAGATGGCCCGAGCTCGAAATAGGTAAAAATTCGGCGATGCCTTGGATTATACCGTAAATAATTGCTTCCAAAACGCTCATTGGGGCGATACCTCCGAGAAGTCAATGTAATAACTTATATATTATAACTATATATTTATAAAATGTCAAGCGCAGTACAAATACCGCCCTTTTTTGAAGGATTCGTAATCAATTTGTAAAGTCGATTGACAAACCATTATAAAGAGTGTATAATCACGGATGAATAATTATTTTTAAGGAGATGATTTTTTGTCTTCCGCATTCAGAAACTTTTTTATAACGTTTGCTGTTTGTCTTATCGTTTTCGGCTTTGTCGGATTTCAATACGTACTTCCTTGGTTGAACGACGTTTTCGATTTTTCGGATATGAATAAAGGCTCGTCGAGCGACGTTTCCTCCGACGTATCGGGCGATACCTCGGATTCCGAAACTCAAAAGCCCGTCGTTGACGATGATTTCTACGATCCCGACGGGGACGTCTTTACCGCCGTTATAATGACTGTTGACGGCAAGGGAAGCGTTGTTAATTGCGTGTTTATCGACTCCAACGCCAAAACGAAGCAGCTTATATATTGTCCTATTTCTCCTGAAACGAGACGAGTTAACGAGGTGGGCGTTCTTACCCCCGTTAAAAATCTTTTCGCGAATATGTCTCCCTACGAGGTATGTCAATGCGTTACTGCGATGACGGGCATCGAGGTGGATTACTGTATAACCTTCGACCGTGACGGTTTACAGCGACTTGCGTCGGGTATGGCGGGCGCGTACGTTACCCTTTCCGAGGGTCAGGCTATCGACGTTATCAACCCTGCGTATAAGGATTACGTTTCTATCGACGGCTCCTATCCCGCGGATTACCGTGCTCAGATAACCAACGTTGACGGCAAGGTCAACCTTAACGAGAACCTTTTCGGTAAGACCAAGCTTCAATGGCTTTTGGAATACGCTCCCGAGGGTTCTACGGGCGAATACAACGAATATTACCGACTTATAAGTAAGGCTGTCCTTAACCAATTCCTTATGAACGAGGCGAGCAACAAAAACGTAAAGTCTATGACCGCTGTGCTCAACGCGGCAAAATCGACCAATATGACCGCGAACGACGCTTCTGCTCATCTTGAGACGATTTTCGCGTTTGATACCTTCGAGGTTCACGACGTTATCTATCCCGAAAACTGGGAAACTGCGGTAAGAACCTTCCGCGAGCTTGACGGAAGCTTTAACCGCTCGGACAAAAAATAAATTGCAAAAGGTAAAGATATGAAAAAGAATTACTCTCCCGCCACAAAATGTATTCATTCGGGTTACGATCCCGCAAACGGCGAGCCCTTGGCGCTTCCGATATACCAAAGCACCACCTATTCGTATAGCTCTCCCGAGGATATCGGTAAGCTTTTCGACCTTACCGCCGACGGACATATGTATTCCCGTATTTCCAACCCCACCGTTGCCTGCGTTGAGGAAAAGATTGCCGACTTGGAGGGCGGTGTTGCCGCGCTTTGTACTAATTCGGGTCAGGCGGCTTCCTTCCTTGCCGTAACGAATATTGCTTCTGCGGGCGACCATATTCTTGTTTCCTCGAAAATCTACGGCGGTACGACTAACCTCTTCTCGGTTACTCTTAAGCGCTTCGGTATTGATTGTACCTTCTTTGATCAGGATCTTCCCGACGAGGAAATTTCGGCGCTTATAAGACCTAACACCAAGCTTATTTTCGGTGAAACTATCGCGAATCCCGCGCTTTCGGTTTTTGATACCGAAAGAATCGCGCGCGTCGCTCACGAGGCGGGAATCCCCCTTATCGTCGATAATACCTTCGCTACGGGCGTTCTTTGCCGTCCTATCGATTTCGGCGCGGATATCGTAGTTCTTTCTACCTCGAAGTATATGGATGGTCACGCCGTACAGCTCGGCGGCTGTGTTGTAGACAGCGGTAACTTCGATTGGACTCAAAACGATAAATTCAAAGGTCTTTGCACTCCCGACGAGTCCTACCACGGACTTATTTATACCGAATCCTTCGGCAAGCTTTCCTATATTACCAAAATGCGGGTTCAGCTCGTCCGCGACCTCGGCGTTTATCCTACCGCTCAGGCGGCTTTCCTTCTCGATTTGGGTATCCAAAGCCTTGACGTAAGACTTGCGCGTCATTGTGAAAACGCTCAAAAGGTTGCCGAATATCTTGAAAACAGCGGTTACGCCGAATACGTTAACTACGCGGGACTCGAAAGCGATAAATACCATTCTCTTGCGAAAAAATATCTTCCCAAGGGATGCAGCGGTGTCGTTTCCTTCTGTATAAAGGGAGGTAGAGATGCGGCGGTCAAGTTTATGAATTCGCTTACCTTCTTCCGTAATGCGGTTCACGTTGCGACTGTTCATTCCTGCGTGCTTCATCCCGCAAGCTCCACCCACCGTCAGTTAAGCGACGAAATGCTCGTTAAGGCGGGAATCGACGCGGGCTTGATAAGAATTTCGGTAGGTATTGAGGATATAGAAGATATTCTCGCCGACCTTAAATCCGCTTTTGAAAAAACTTTTTAAAAAGAGAAAAAAACCATTGAAATTCAATAATTAATGTGATATCATCAATAGTAATAACAACGGAGGTGTTTACTATGGCATATTCCATCATTAACGATACTTGTATCGGTTGCGGCACCTGCGAGGCTGAATGCCCCGTAAGCGCTATCTCCGTTGCTGACGACGGCAAATACGTTATCGACGCAGACCTCTGCCTCGATTGCGGCGCATGCGCAGGTGTTTGCCCCGTAGACGCTCCTCAGGCGTAAATCAGGACTTTAATGCGTTCACAGGTACGCCTGTGGACGCATTATTGTTTTTTAAGCTTTGCCTCCCCCCTTGAAAACTGCGTTTTTCGGGGACCCCGATCTAAGTTTTGTGTTCCGTGCGTTCGCACCTGCGCACCCGTGATTTACACGTGCACTTGCGGAACTCATAGGTGTTTT